>DASYSV010000014.1:0-3216 GCA_036010185.1 Puia sp. | reverse complement strand
ACGGTAAGAAGGGCGAGACCAAAATCGTGAAGAGCCAGTATGGATACCATTATATCGAGATCCTCGATCAAAAGAATTTCGAAACAGCCTACAAGATCGCTCAGCTGAGCCGCAAGATCGAAACCAGTACGGAGACCGATCAGGCCGCATCCGGCCTGGCGAGCCAGTTTGCCGGTCAAAGCCGCAATGCACAGGCATTCGAAGCCAATGCCGAAAAACAGCATCTGCAAAAACAGTTTGCACCCGATATCGCGCCTACCGCGTTTTCCATCCCCGGGCTGGGTATCAACCGCCAACTGGTTCGCTGGGCCTATGATGCCGATCTGGGCAATGTCTCCGAGCCCTTCCCCGTCGGTGATAAGTATGTAGTGGTTCTGCTCACGGAGATAAATAAGGAAGGTACCATGTCTGTCGCCAAAGCGAGGGCCCAGATCGAGCCGATCCTGCGCAATAAGAAAAAGGCCGAACAGATCATGAAGAAGGATGGAAGTCCTGCTTCGCTGGATGCCGCCGCCAGCACCACGGGTCAGACGATCCAGCATGCCGACAGCGTCGTTTTTGCTGCCGCCTTCAATCGCCTGTTCGGACAGGAACCCAAAGTCGTGGGTTCTGCTTTCAACAAACAGCTGGCCGGAAAGCCGGTATCTCCCGCCATTGCCGGCAACGGAGGTGTATTTTTTATAAAGGTGGAGAATGTCAGCGCCATGTCCAACCCCAATGCCGATCCGCAGCAGCAGCGGTTCATGCAGGAGCAGCGGATACGCACGCAGATCTATCAGCAACTATTGGAAGCCGAGCGTAAGATGGCAAGTATAAAAGATTATCGCAGTAGGTTCTTCTAACGGAGCAAAACAAACCGGGAACCCCCCCTCTCAGAGGGGGGTTCTTTTTTTCGTATCTTTGCGGCGTGAGCGATGAGATCATCAATAAAGTGGCGCAAAGCGGCCTATCGACGCTGGATCTCGAGGACTACTATCCGAAGGAGGAGATCGTCGTGTTCGATCTTAAGCCGATGTTGTTCCGGGAAATGATCCTGAAAGAAAAGGAATTCCGCGCCGCGCTTCAGACCGTGGACTGGGCTGGATACCAGGGTAAAATACTCGCCATCACCTGTACCGCGGACGCCATCATCCCTTCCTGGGCCTATATGCTTGTGGCCGTACAGGCCGGACCCTACGCAAAGAGCATCATTCTCGGTGACCGTGACACGGCGTTGCGGGAAACTTTTTTGGACAACCTTCGTGCTATCGATATACAAGCGTTTGCGGACCAACGGGTCGTGGTGAAGGGATGCGGCGATCGAGTCGATGGGTCTTCAGTCGGTGGGTTTGCATACCTGGAGATCGCCCGGCGGTTGAGGCCCGTCGTGAAAAGCATGATGTATGGGGAGGCTTGCAGCAATGTGCCTGTCTATAAGAAGAAATAGAATAACTTTCAAAAGAAAGGTGAAACTGGATGAGATGAGCTATTAAAGCAATGTGCCCTGCATCACGATAAACGCGACCGTGAAATAAATGATAAGACCGGTGACGTCGACCAGCGTGGCCACGAAAGGTGCGGAGGAAGCGGCGGGGTCCGCACCCAGCTTTTTGAGGAACAACGGCAGCATGCTGCCGGAAAGTGTTCCCCATAATACGACCCCGATCAGCGCAAAAAAGACAGTGGTGGCGACCCTTAGCCAGTGTTCGCCATAACCTCCCCCGATGTTGAATTCCTGCCAGATGGAAATACGCAGGAAACCAACGATCCCCAGGATGAGCCCCAACACGAGCCCCGAAGCGAATTCCCTGCGAACGACTCTCCAGGCGTCGCGGAAACCGACCTCACCGAGCGCCATGGCGCGGATAATGATGGACGAAGCCTGGCTGCCTGAATTGCCACCGCTGGAAATGATCAGCGGAATGAACAGCGCCAGTACCACCGCCTTGCTGATCTCGTCCTGGAAATGCCCCATGGCAGTGGCCGTGAGCATCTCACCCAGGAAAAGGATGATCAGCCATCCCGCGCGTTTCTTGATCAGTCTGGCAAAGGAGATGGTCGTATAAGGCTCATCGAGGGCTTCGGAACCACCGATCTTCTGGATCTCACGTGTTCCCTCGGATTCCGCCAGTCGCAGGACATCGTCGATCGTTACGATACCCAGCAGGACCCCGTTGGTATCGGTAACGGGCAGCGCATAACGGCTATGGTTGCGGAAGATGTTGATCGCATTTTTCTGTGTATCGCTGACATTCAGCGCAAGGAACTGGCGATCCATGATCTGCGAGACCCGGGTTCCGGGCTCCACGATGAGAAAGTCCTTGATATTGATATCGTCGATCAGCAACCCTTTGTCATCCACCACAAAAAGCCAGTTCAGGGTCTCCGATGCCTGACCACGATGGCGGATCGTTGAAAGGACTTCCTGACAGGTCATATTCTCATTGATCGCGACATAGTCGGGGGTCATCAACCGGCCCACCGAACCTTCCTGATAACCCAATAATTCCAGCGTCTCGGTGCGGTTCTCAGGCGTCAGGATCTTCAGCAGCTCAGTCACGTACTTACCCGGCAGCTCTTCGAGGAAGGCAGTCCGGTCATCTGGCTGCATGGCGTTCAGCAGCTCGGCCGCCTTCTCTTCGGGCAGTGACTTGATGATATCCTCCTGCTTTTTTCGCCGCATGAACTTGAAGGCGCGTGCAGCATGCGTAGGGTCCACCTGCTGGAAGAGCTTGACCGCGCTTTGCGTGTGCCGGTTGGCGAAATTGGCGATGTCCCGCGGAGTCAACTTGTTCTGTTTGACGAAATCCGCGATCTTGTTGCGTTGAAGCAGGTTTTTGATATCGTTGAAATTGCGCATGACTGATGAGAGTGCATAAATTTAACGAATGTAACCAAAATGTAATGTTACGGAAATGAAAAGCGCCGCGTACTGCGGGCCCAAGGGGTTAGGGGCTCACGATCCCATCCGTCTTGTGCAGGATGGTGCTCTGGCCGGCCACATTATCGCCGCTGAGCCAATGGACCGGCGTCACATTCCCTCCGCCGGCAAACTGCAGGATGCCATTACTCCTGGTAACGAGGATGCCTGCGCCCGTCATATTCGTTACCGTAGAAGGGAAGGTCGTGGTGAAATAGCTGCCCTTTACCACCTGGTTCAACGCCAGCTGGATAAGGGTATCGACATTAGCGGAGTCGATGGCCCCGATGCTGTCATATCCTGCCGCCTGGAAGGCG
>DASYSV010000102.1:0-5279 GCA_036010185.1 Puia sp. | reverse complement strand
TCGCACCGGAAAGGTCATTCGGCATTACAATGCCGGTAAGGACTCTACTTCCCTGAACAGTAATTTCATCGTCACCCTTTATAAAACAAGGAACAACGATATTCTCGTCGGCACCTGGGAAGGAATGTTCAAGTATAATAGGGAAAAAGACAATTTCATTCGTTTGCCCTTTTTCAACACCCAGATACAGGCGATCCATGAGGACGGGCAGGGCGTGATCTGGGCGAGCACCTATGGCAATGGCGTTTACTACTTCAATCCGGCGACGGGACGGGGAGGCCGATTAAAACACGATCCCGGAAACCCGAACAGCCTGATCAATGACTATGTCAACGGTCTTTTTGAGGATCGTGACCACAACTATTGGTTCAGCACGGAAGGCGGCATCTCCAAATGGGATAAGAATGGCCGATTCACCAACATGACCATTGAATCGGGCCTGCCCGACAACCAAACCTTCCGCGTGCTTCAGGATGACCAGGGCCGATTATGGATCTCTACATCCAAAGGCCTGGTCCGGCTGGATCCTACCCATAATACCCTTAAATTGTATCAAACCTCCAATGGACTGCTGACCGACCAGTTCAATTACAACTCAGCATTTAAGAATACCGACGGCTCCCTTTACTTCGGGACGGTCAAAGGTTTGATCAGTTTTAACCCGGATAATTTCATCGAAAATGAGATCGTACCGCCGGTGTACATTACAGGCATCCAGGTAAACAATGCAATTCTTCCTATCGGCGGCAAATGCGCGGCATTGACAAAGGCGATCACCTCCGCCGGCCAGGTCCGCCTTCCGCATGATAGCGCCGACATCAGCTTCGACGTCGCGGCCCTAAGCTATACCAACCCCGAAATGAATGCTTACCAGTATAAGATGGAAGGGTTCGACAAGGAATGGACCGCGCTAAAGACCAATCGCAGGATTTACTATACGCGACTCCCGCCGGGGCAATATACCTTTCGTGTCAGAGGGTCCAATGGCGACGGCATCTGGAATAGCGGACCAACCAGTTTACGGGTCGTCATCCTGTCCCCCGTCTGGGCCACCACCTGGGCCTATATCGGTTACATCGTCCTGGGCGGCTTACTCCTGTTTACCATCCTGTGGTACTATTTTAAGGCCCTCCGGGCCCGGAATAAGCGGAAAATCGATATATTCGAACGGGAGAAAGAGCGGGAAATTTATAATTCCAAGATCGAATTCTTCACCAACATCGCGCATGAAATAAGGACTCCCCTGACCTTGATAAAAATGCCGCTGGATAAATTGCTCGACCAGGAAAGCATGAGCTACTCAACTACGGAGTGTCTGCATATGATCAAAAAAAATACCAGTCGTCTTATCGACCTGACCAATCAGTTGCTCGACTTCCGGAAAGCGGAAGCCAACCACTTCAGCCTCAACTTTACCAAGACGGATATCAATGTCCTTCTGGAGGAAATGATCGCCCTTTTTAGGTCCGCAGCCGAGAACAAAAAGATCCGGCTTACACTCGATTTGCCCAGCATCGACCTCAACGCCTTTGTAGATGAGGAGGCTTTTAAAAAAATAGTGGCCAATTTGTTGAACAATGCCATTAAATATGGCAGGACTCAGGTTACCGTCAGGCTATTGCCTTTTAGCAGTGAAGACAGCTTTTTTCGCATCGAATTCAGGAACGATGGGTACACCATTCCGTCCGCGCTTCAACAAAAGATCTTCGAACCCTTCTATCGCATCAGGGAGACGTCAAAAGAGGCGGGCACCGGTATCGGCCTGCCACTCGCCCGGTCTCTCGCCGAATTACACAGCGGCACGCTTGAATGGAAGGAGTCGGCCGATAAGACAAACCTATTCTTACTGTCCCTCCCCTTCCACCAGAAAAGGGAAATGAACCTGAAAGGCGAAGACATACCCGAATCTCCGTCCATGGAGACGCAGGAAGTACCCGGCAGCGCATTCGATACCGATAAACCGCTGCTTTTGTTCGTGGAGGATAACAAGGATATCCTGGCCTTTGTCCATAAGGAATTAAGCCTGTTCTATAATATTATTAAAGCCTTCAATGGGCTGGAGGCCCTCGAATTGCTGAAAAAGGAAGTCATACAGCTCGTGATCAGCGATATTATGATGCCGGTGATGGACGGGATCGAATTGAGCAAAAAAATGAAATCCGACATCCAGTTCAGTCATATCCCTATTATTCTTCTAACCGCAAGATCCTCCGTCCAATCCAAAATAGAGGGACTTGAAGTCGGCGCCGACGCCTATATAGAAAAGCCCTTCGCCATCGGGCACCTCCATGCGCAGATCGACAATCTTCTTCAAAACCGTAACATCATAAAGGATTATTTTGCCCGCACTCCACTGGCGCACATTAAAAGCATCGCTATCTCCGCCGCCGACAAGCATTTCATTGAAGAACTGAATAAGGTGATCCATGATAACATAGCGGACATGGATCTGAATGTGGAGCACCTCTCGAAAATGATGAATATGAGCAAGGCGACCCTGTATAGAAAGATCAATGCGTTGTCGGACATGACACCCAATGAATTGATCAATCTCTCCCGGTTGAAGAGGGCGGCCGAGCTGTTGTCGGAAGGCAACCACAAGATCAGCGAGGTTTCCTGCATGGTCGGCTATACCCTGCAAACGAACTTTACCCGGGACTTCAGCAAACAATTCGGGGTGACGCCGTCCAACTATATCCTCCGGTTGAAAAATGAACAGCTCAAGGCGTAGAAGAGGCCATGGCACATTGCCGTCCTTACAATCTTACTTTGACAAAACTTTGTGACGGCCGTTTTTCTATTCACCGGGATTTGAACTAATTTCAAACGGTAAATGCTCGTATAAACGAAGCCATCAGGACATGTTAACTCTAAAACATAACCTACTTCGCTGGACTGCATCCGCCTTTCTCACGGCGATTTGCTTTACGGTATTCGCTGCGCAGGCTTCTGTTCAGTCGTACGGGCGTGTGAGTGCTCAACGCATACAAACAAGCCTGTCGCTGAAAAAATCCCGTCGGGTGGTCGATGAGCGGACCCATTTGGGCTACGACAGGGGGCGTTCCCAAACGCATTTACGTCAAACGGCTCATTTCGATTTGTTGCAGCCGCCCCTGATGGATATCGCTGCGCTGAGAACACGGGTAGCAGTAATTACCGTCGGCCGGTCGGGCTTTTATGCGACGGCTTCATGCCTCACCGCTTACCTGAGGGGCCCTCCTTTCTCCAAGTTTTAACGGCTGATGCAGACGTTTCATCGGTCTGAACACTTCAGCCGTCCTTAGGCCGAAAATTCATTTACTCAGAGCGTCCCCGCCGGGCTGTTTTGCCACATAAATCCAGTTTTCTTCCTGGTAGGGGAGCGGCGGACGGCTATCGGGCCGGCGCCGGGACGCTCGTCAATACTTGCAGCATGACCATGAATAATCTGAATGCCTCCCTGGACAGGTTGGAGAACCATTGTCCGGTCTGCGGGCAAAAACGCTATATGACCAACCGCGGCGATCGGGAATGGACGTTGCATTGTTCGTCTGTGGAAGCCCGGTTCTGGAATTTCAAAACCGGCAGTCTCGCTCAGACGATTGCCAGACAACATTGGGTCCAATCTCGACTTGCCCTTCGCTATAGAAAAGAAGATCATGAAAACGCGGTGTTACTGATCTAGACAGCTTGTAGTTCCTGCCGACGCAGCCACCGGAGGGACGGCGCCATGTCTCGTCCCGCTTTAGCCGAATCACACTGAGTAAAATATTTTTTCCGGTCCCTTGCAACTTTTAGCCATTTCATATCTCTTTTTGATGGGACTACGGACTTGCAGCAAACACCCAACATACATGAATTGACTGTGGTCATGGCGGGGCAGGGCGACCCTAACGCCCAGGCCGATCTCTATCGGCATTACAGCAAGGCCATGTATAGCCTTTGTATCCGGATGACCGGCGACCCTGACGACGCAAAGGACGTCCTCCAGGATACATTCATAACTGCATTCCGGCACCTTGGGCAGTTAAAACAACCGGCAGCCTTCGCCGGATGGCTCCGAAGGATCACTATTAATAAATGTATTCAGTTTGGGAAAAACAATGACCAATGGAGTAGCCTGGACCAGGAAGCGACCCACCCTGAGGAGGACCAGGACGGCGCCTGGTGGCTTAAAATACCGATTCAGCTGGTACAGTGGGAGATAAAAAATCTACCCGCTGGTTGCAGACAGGTATTCGTGCTGTTCGCCCTGGAGAATTTTGGACATCGGGACATCGCGAGAAACCTCGGCATCTCGGAAAGCACCAGTAAGACCCAGTACCAGCGCGCCAGGAAATTACTGAGGGATCGAATAACAAAAAAAATGCATCTCCATGGATAAGCTAAAAAGATACCTGCTGCGGCACAAAGATGAGCTGGATGTAGATGCTCCGCCGGACGATGCCTGGGAACCGATTGCCTCAAAATTGTCGGATGGACCGTATCCAGCCAACCTTTCGACAATGCCCGGCTTCCCGGCAAAACCCCCGGTTTCAGGACGGCTGGTGCGATACCTGGTGGCCGCCTGTCTCATCGGTCTTGCAGGCATCGGATTTTGGCTCGTAGTCAGAGACCAAAAAGTGCCGGTCAAAGCCACGGCGAATTCCAACGGCGCGGGCGACATAAAAAAGCCGGCACACGCGGACGGCACGCGCAGAGATACCATTCGGGTACGGGAAGAGCCCTCCGGCAAAGAGCTGGTCCGAAATTCCGGTGCACCAAAACGGCCGCGCCACAAGGCGGGAACACCTGCTCCGGTGGATCCATCTGATGCCATCGGCGTCATCGACAACAGCTACTCGAGCCTCATCGATGATCAACTGAGAAAATTACGCGCGACACCCTTATATGCAGAAAATGGCGACTATTTTTCATTTTATGCCGATCAACTCAAGCAGATGGACCAGGATGAGAATCAAGTGCGGAGCGACATAAAAACCTTTGGCCTCACGAGCGAATTCCTGGAGCAATTGATCAATGTATACCAGCAAAAGCTCAACCTGTTGAACAACCTGCGGAAAGAGGTTAACAAAATGAATAATAAGGTTAGAGGAAAACAGACTCCATCACCAAAGGCCGTAGTTCATTATCTGAATATATAAACAATGCTATGACAAGAAATAGGCTCATGCCGACAACCTGCCTTTTGCTGTGTATGATCGGCGGCGGACTACGTGCCCAGGAACGCAAATTAATAGAAGTTACGGACGAGCTCCCCTGCGATGCAACGGCGACGGTATTCATTGGTAATGTCATCC
>DASYSV010000601.1:0-3546 GCA_036010185.1 Puia sp. | reverse complement strand
GTAATTTCGCCAAAATTTTTCTATGCGCATTATTGCCATGATCCCTGCGAGATACGCGGCCACCCGTTTCCCCGCGAAGCTGATGCAACGACTGGGCGAAAAGACCGTCATCCGTCATACTTACGATAATACCGTCGCCACCGGTCTGTTCGACGAGGTGCTCGTCGTCACCGACAGCGATATCATTTACCGGGAGATCACCGCGCATGGCGGAAAAGCCAAAATGAGCGTTCGCACGCATGAGAGCGGCAGCGACCGCATCGCCGAAGCCGTCTCGGATATGGACGTGGATATCGTCGTCAATGTACAGGGAGACGAGCCGTTCGTCCGCCGCGAGCCATTGGAAAGTTTGCTGGAGGTGTTCAAAGGAGATGCCGGAAAACAGGTGCAGGTCGCATCATTGGTACAGGTGCTGAAAGAACAGCGGTTCATCGACGATCCAAATTATGTGAAGGTGGCGCTGGACAAGTACAACAACGCGCTGTTCTTCAGCCGGAGCCCCATCCCCTACCCGAGAGACCCTTCGGCTTCACCCGTTTATTATGAACATATTGGCGTATATGCCTTTCGCAAACAGGCCTTGCTGCAATTTACCGGCTGGCCCGTCAGCCCGCTCGAGGCGGTAGAGAAGATCGAATGCCTGCGTTACCTCGAGAACAATGTCCCGATGCGAATGGTGGTGACGCGGTATATGGGTATTGAGATCGATACGCCGGAAGACCTCGAACGGGCGGCGCGGTTGCTTTAAGCGCGCTGGCCGCGATCCACAAATTTTTGCAATCTGCTAAAAAGGGGAATTCTTATCTTGGCGCACATGAAGCAACCAATTTGGGGAATTGATCTGGGAGGAACGAAAGTCGAAGGCGTCATCCTCGAATCCATCGACAACCCTGCCGCAATTGTCCGGACCCGCGTCGATACGGAGGCAACCCGGGGATACGATCATGTCATCGGTCAGATAGGGAAGTTGGTGGCGGAGATGGGCCGTCAATCGGGTCTGAAGCCGACTGCAATCGGCATCGGCACGCCCGGTGTCCTGGACCCCACGCTGCAGGTCATGAAGAACTGCAATACGGTTGTACTCAACGGAAAGCCGCTGAAAAAAGACCTTGAATCCGCCTTGCGGCTAAAGATAGCGATGGCCAACGACGCCAACTGTTTCGCACTTGCGGAAACACACTGGGGTATCGTTCATCATTCCGCTCCCGGAGCCCGGCTGGTATTCGGCATCATCATGGGTACAGGCGTCGGAGGGGGAATAGTCATTGACGGGAAGATCCGGGACGGCCGGCACGGCATCGCCGGCGAGTGGGGCCATAATTTCCTGGATGAATCGGGCGGTCCCTGCTATTGCGGTAAGACAGGCTGTGTCGAGACTGTGATATCCGGACCGGCGACCGAACGATATTATCATTCGATCACGGGGGAGCGTCTAAAGTTAAAAGACATCGTCGCCAGGGATGGAAGCGATCCGGCGGCGACGGCGAGTATCGACCGTCTCTGTCATTTCTTCGGCAAAGGTGTTTCCGTCATCACCAACCTGCTGGATCCCGATGTCATCGTCGTGGGTGGAGGTGTAGGCAATATTCAGGCGTTGTATTCGCGGGGACTGGAATCGCTCAACAAACATATCTTCAATAATCGCGTGGAAGTGCCGCTGCTGAAACCTTCGCTCGGCGACTCCGCCGGTGTGTTCGGAGCCGCCGCGCTGGTGGCATTCTAACCACTATTTCCTACCTTTGCCGCTCAATCGTAAATGCATGAAATGCGCTTCCCCCCGCATTCATGAGCACCATTAAAAAGACCAATATGAGCGCGAATAAGTTCCGGAATTTCAAGATGGTAGGCTACGTCATCTATGGCCGCGGCAGTTTCAACCAGCTGGACGAAATACTCGCTCCCCACAGGAAAGGGGACGCCCCCATGGTCTTCCTGTTGGATCACTATTTTGAAAATAAACCCCTGGCGAAACGCATCCCGCTCCGGGGAAAAGACAAACTGATATTCGTCGACGTGACATATGAACCCAAAACGTCTTATGTCGACAAGCTGGCCGGCGGACTGAAACAGGAATCCGGGACCGTCAGCGGTATCATCGGAATAGGCGGCGGTTCGGCAATGGACCTGGCCAAGGCCGTTTCCCTCATGATGACCAATCCCGGCTCCTCGGCGGACTACCAGGGTTGGGATCTCGTCAAATTTCCAGGCGTTTATAAGGTCGGGATACCGACCCTAAGCGGGACGGGGGCAGAAGTATCCCGTACCACCGTTCTGACCGGCCCGACCAAGAAATTAGGCATGAATTCCGATTTCACTCCTTTCGACCAGATCGTGCTGGATCCAGAACTCACCGCCGATGCCCCGGTCAATCAACGCTTTTATACCGGTATGGACTGCTATATCCATTGTATCGAAAGCCTGGAGGGCACCTATCTCAATGAATTCAGCAAATCCTATGGCGAAAAAGCCCTCCAGCTATGCCAGGAGGTCTATGTCAGGAAACTAGGCTGGGACGCGGACAGCGACGACAAACTGATGATGGCTTCGTATGCCGGCGGTATGAGCATCGCTTATTCCCAGGTAGGTGTCGCCCATGCGGTCAGTTATGGCCTGGCCTATCTTCTGGGTACCAAACATGGCATTGGCAACTGTATCGTTTTCGACAAGCTGGAGGAATTCTACCCCGACGGGGTCCGGGAATTCAAGGTGATGGTGGAAAAAAATAAGATCGACATCCCTCAACATATTACAAAAGGGCTCACCGATGAACAATTCAACACTATGATCGACGTTAGTCTGGTGATGAAGCCGCTGTGGGAGAACGCCCTCGGAAAAGACTGGGAAAGGATTATGACCCGTGACCGGCTGCGGGCCTTGTACGAAAAGCTGTAAAATACCCAATGATCCGCTGCTGGAAGCATACGATAGTCGGCCTGCTTAGCCTTTTTCTGATTGGCTTTCTCGCCTGTCAGAAGACAGCGACGGAAAAAAAGGTTGAGCTTACCCCTCTTCAAACACTGATCAATACCGACACGACCCTTTCGCTTTACCACCTGATGCTGTTGAGGGCCAATGATATCGGCCTGATGAAGGATACGACCGCTTCGCTGCTCGTTCCGCGGAATGAGGTTTTGGTAGCTGCCGGGTATCCCGAGATCATCATCGATTCGATGAGCTCGGCCCTGGCCGACAGGATCGTCCGCTACAACTATCTTCCTTCCGGCATTTCTACTGACAGCGGCGGCGCCACCCCCACCCGTCTCGGCGCTCCCCTATACATCCAGGACAACGGAAATGGGACGCTGGTGTTGAATGGTACAGGTATGGCCGGTGACAAACCTGCTTCCGTCGGGCAGGCTGCCGTATATTGGCTGACCTCGATGGTGCCTCCTGCGGCGGATTCGCTCCCGGATATTCTGAGCACCGACAGCAGTCTTACCTATCTGAATGCGGTGTTCGCAAGGACCAATATCTATGACTCGCTGTTGCAAACGGGCAGTTTTACCCTGTTAGCCCCGGTGAACAGCGCCTTCCAGGCGGCAGGAT
>DASYSV010000593.1:0-3306 GCA_036010185.1 Puia sp. | reverse complement strand
CGTTAGTCATGGATATCAATCACGTTCAGCTGTCTGATCTCGCCATCGGCGAACTCTATGGAGATGCGCTGCTGGTCTCCGCACCCCTATCCGATGCCGCACCCGCCGCTCTCAAATTCCTCGGCAACCACCGCCGCCATTTCACCATCCTCGTCCATTCGCCCGGCTCCGCCTTCCTTCCCGACGACCAGCTATCCTTCCTCACCAAGATCCTCGAAGCCTGCCGCATGAACATCGGCGACGTGGCCATCATAAATACCGCCACCGCACCCGTCGCCATCACCCATCTGAAACAGCAGCTCCACCCCGAAACGATCCTGCTCTTCGGCGTGGAACCCACCGCCATCCGTCTGCCGATCAATTTCGCGGCCTTCCGGCCGCAACCCTACGACAATTGCACCTATCTTTCCGCACCCGCACTGGACCTCCTCGTGCAGCCAGGCGAAGAGGGCAGGCTGCTGAAGAGCAAGCTCTGGGTCTGTTTAAAATCACTGTTCAACGTATGAGTACCCGCATCATCTTCGCTACCAACAACGAAAACAAAGTAAAAGAGATCCGCACCGCGGTCGGAGACGCGCTGAACATCGTCAGCCTGAAAGAAGCAGGTATCGATATCGATATCCCCGAGCCATGGGATACCCTCGAAGCCAACGCCACCGAAAAATCCACCACCATCCACCGTCTCACGGGCGACAACTGTTTCAGCGAAGACACCGGTCTGGAAGTCTACGCGCTCAACAACGAACCCGGCGTGCTCAGCGCACGTTATGCCGGCGAACAAAAATCCTCCCGCGACAACATCGCCAAATTGCTCGACCGGCTCGGCCGGAAACCCGACCGCCGCGCGCGCTTCCGCACAGTTATATCGCTTATCTTCGATGGAAAGGAACACCTGTTCGAAGGGATCTGCGAAGGCCACATCCTCCAAACCCCCGAAGGTGAAAGCGGATTCGGTTATGATCCGATATTCGCGCCGGAAGGAGAAAACGTTTCATTCGCCCGTATGTCGCCGGAGGAAAAGAACGGCCATAGCCACCGGCGCAAAGCCGCCGATCAACTGGTGAGCTTCCTGCGCCAAATCTCTAAATGATTGCATATGCCAAGAACAAAATTCGACTTACCCGCACATTTCTCGTTCACCACCGATGTCCCCGTTCGCATCACCGATATCAATTATGGGGGACATGTCGGCAACGATTCGATGCTCTCGCTTATCCATGAAGCTCGCGTTCGCTTTCTCAGCCATTTCGGATATGAAGAATTGAACCTTGCCGGCGTAGGCCTCATCATGACCGACGTAACTATCGAGTTCAGGAACGAGCTCTTCTACGGCGATAGCCTTAGGGCCTCGATCTGCGCCTCCGACTTTTCGCGCGTCACCTTCGATCTGCATTATAAACTGGAAAAAAAATCCGGAGAAAAATGGATCCCCGTCGCCTTCGCCCGCACCGGCATGGCCTGTTTTGATTACGCGGCGAAAAAGCTCACCGCCGTCCCGAAAGAAGTCTGTACCCGCCTTCTAACCTGAAAACTCACCCGTTCCATATCCTCCAGCTCTCCTCCGCCTGCAGGACCAGCATCTCTTGCCCGTTCTCCACGACCGCGCCCCGGGTTTCCCCCTTCCGCAGGAACAGAGTCCTCTCCGGATTGTAGATCAGGTCGAAAAGATAATGCCGCGGCGTCAACGCCTCGTAGGGTAACGGAGGACACTCCTCCGTCCTTGGGTACATACCCAGCGGCGTCGTATTCACAATGAGCGTATACTCACCCACCAACGCAGCATCCACCTGCTCATAGCTAAGATCGTCACTCCCTCCCCGCGGCCGCCGGCTCACCATCCGGTATTCGATACCCAGCTTCCCCAGCACCCATTCCACCGCTTTGGATGCGCCGCCCGTTCCAAGGACCAGCGCCCGGCGATGATGCGACCCAAGACGCCTGACCAGCGTCTGCTCAAAACCCACTACGTCGGTATTATACCCGGTCAACCGACCCGCCTCGATACGGATACAATTACAAGCGCCTATCGATTCCACCACCGCACTCCTTTCGTCCAGGTACGGCATCACCTCCTGCTTATAAGGGATCGTAACGTTTAGTCCACACAGCCCGTGGTCTGCTAAAACAGCCTTCAAAGCGTCTATCGTGGGGATCTCAAAATTCTCGTAAACGCAATCCTTTATCCCCTCACGCTGAAATTTCTCCGTAAAATATCGCTGAGAAAAAGAATGCGACAAGGGGAATCCTATCAACCCGTACCGTCTCATCGCGCAGTATCCTTATCCAGGAAAAGATGAAATGTATCCCCGCGAAGACCTATCCGCATCGCCTCCATGGCAATGACTTCGGTTGGAGCGATATTCCCGAGATTGACGTTACAGCCGACCAGCTCTATAAAATACAGCTGCTGCGCCTTCTGCGGAGCCTCCCACAGGATCTTCTCTGCGGGTATCTGCGTCAGTATCTCCTGCACCAGGCCCTCACGGACCTCTCCGCTGCCGCGGTAAATGCCCACATTCCCGGCTTCCCGCGCCTCAGCGATGACATAGGAAGCACCCGCGCCCAATTCTGCGGACATCAGCTCGATCCATTTGTAAGGGGGAATGATATGCGCTGCGTCCTTGCTGCCCACTTCGCTCAGCACCGTTCCATATTTGGTCAGCTTTTCGATATAACCGCATTTTTCCGCGTGCGGGATAGTAATGCTCCCGTCGCTGACCTCCATATGGGTTATGCCGTAATCCTTACAGATGGCGATATAATCTTCGAACTGATTCCGGATCAGAAAAGCCTCGAAAAGGGTCCCCCCGAAATAAATGGGGAGCCCGTACTGACGATAGACCTCGATCTTTTCCCGGAGATTGGGAGTGACGAAAGAAGTGCCGAAACCCAATTTGACGATATCCACATGGGGATGCGCTACGCTCAAAAAGTTCTTTGCCTCATCGATACTCAACCCCTTGTCCATTACCATCGTAATACCATGCTGACGCGGCTTCTGCAGCCGTTCCGGCATCTGCGTGAGTTTGAAATTCATAGTGCCGCAAAAATAGGGAATCGCCGGGATCAGATGGATTTATTCTTCTTGTATCGCGCTATGATATCCACCACCGGCTGATACTGAAGGATGACGGGATTCAGCTCCAGCAGCTTTTTAAGGAGCTTCGGCGCCTTTGACATCCCAGTCTCCAGTTGAAGCAGCCCCTCGCGTGTACGGCCCAGCGCAAACAGGACAGCGGAAAAATAAAAGATGAACAGCGGCTTGCCCCCGGTATTGCGAATGGCCGCCTCCACCTGCTGAAGAGC
>DASYSV010000395.1:0-4998 GCA_036010185.1 Puia sp. | reverse complement strand
TACTTTCAATGCCGCGCAGGTCGCCGGTGTCTATTCGCATTCGCTCGGATTTATGGCCGTGCTGGGTTATACCATCAGCTCGAACGATACCACGGGTTTCCAGATCCAGTTCTCATATGTCCCCCCCGTGGGCATCACCTTTTCTTCCGACACGACGGCAACCGGTCTCACCTATTTCGTACCCGGCAAAAGATATGATGCCTTTCTCGGCCAGGGGGTGGTCATCGTGAATCTCAGCGTCGCCGATACGGTGAACCATAAACTGGCGGGTACTTTCAGCGGGACGGTATACAATGACGCCAATCCGAACGACAGCGCGGTCATCACCAATGGCAAGTTCATCAGCACTTATTCGGTACAACCGTAACTGAAAAGGCCGGCTCGTAAGAACCGGCCTCAGTTATTTACCGATCGCAATGTTTAGGAGTTGGCGTTGATGAAAATGTAGGAAAGGAACATCACCAAACCAAGGAAGGCAATGGCTAAACCAATGGTGGTAGCCGCTTCTCCGAAATGCACATGATGGGTAGCTCTTTTCATATGACGGAATTTATAAAGTAAAAAGATCGATTATCCATTTACAATATATAAAAAAAATCCGATATCTGCAAGCCTCAAAGGACACAAAATTCATGGTAGACAAGTCGGTCTAATGATGCTTTTCACTCATATAAAAGACCAGCTTTCCCCCATCCATGATCTCCTGGTGGGTGATCCAAAGCCTGTTCAGGGCCTGTCCATTTAATGTTATCTTCCTGACATACACGTTCTTATCACTTTGATCGACCGCCTCGATCGAAAACGTCCTGCCATTTTCCAGATGCAGGACTGCCGCATTGACGGCCGGACTTCCGAGTGAATACCGGTCAGACCCGGGGGCCACGGGATAGAAACCCAGGGCCGTAAAAAGATACCAGGCGCTCATCTGACCGCAATCGTCGTTACCACCCAACCCATCCGGTGTGGGACCATATTGTTTTTTCAGGATCATGCGCACCCGCTCCTGAGTCTTCCAGGGCTGATCCGTCCAGTTGTAGAGATAGGCGACATGGTGTGATGGCTCATTGCCATGCACATAGCCGCCGATGATCCCGTCCCGGGTGATGTCCTCGGTCTCGGCAAAGAACTTATCCGGCAATTCCATCGTGAATAACGAGTCCAGACGCCGAATGAAACGTTTGTCGCCGCCGAGCATAGCGATCAGCGCGGCGGGGTCATGTGGCACGTAAAAGGTGTAATTCCATGAGTTACCTTCGATAAAGCCCTGACCATTTGTGCTCAGTACATCGAAGTCCTTCCGGAAGCTGCCGTCCGCAAGCCGGGGACGCATATAGCCGATACCCGGGTCGAAGACGTTCTTATAATTCTCCGCGCGTTTGCTGTAGACGGAAAAATCCTCCATGCGTCCGAGCTTTTTCGCCGCCTGGGCGATACACCAGTCGTCATAGGCATACTCCAGGGTCGTAGAGACGGAGCTGCCATCGGCTTCGGAGGAGATATAGCCTCTGTCGATGTATTCTCCGATGCCTTCGAAGCTACGCCGGTTGGAGGTAGCGATACAGGCATCCAGCGCCTTATTGGGATCGAACGGCGTGCTGCCCTTAGTAATCGCATCGCAAATGACCGAGACGGCATGATAACCCGACATACACCAGTTCTCATTGGCTGAATTGGACCAGATAGGTAGCATATGTTCGGGACTTTGGTCATAATGCGCAAGCATGCTGCGGATCATATCGAAATTTCGCCGCGGCTGCAGGATGCTGAAAAGCGGGTGCAGGGCCCGGTGCGTATCCCACAGCGAGAATGTCGTATAATTGACGAACCCGCCGGCGACATGGTTCTCCTGATCCAGCCCCCGGTAAGAGCCATCCGCATCCATGTAAACGGTAGGATTGATATAGGCATGGTACAACGAGGTATAAATGTTCTCTTTTTCGGCTGTAGGGGCGTCGATGACGACCTTGCTCAATTCCGTTTTCCAGGCTTCCTGCCCCTTACGACGGACGGCGTCGAAATCCCATCCCGGCGTCTCGGTCCGGAGATTGGCCAGCGCCCCCTGCATGCTGACGGGGGACAGCGCGAATTTTATCCTGATCTTTTCGCCTTCGGTCGTTTTGAAGTTGAAATAGAGTCTCAGCTGACGACCCGCCAGATCCGGAAAATCATGGTTCTGGTCGAAATGCCCCCAGAACCCCCGGTAGACCTCCCTCTTGTCATATTTGCGGCTGCCGTATCGTTCGAAAGGTTTGGAGAACGTCATAGCAAAATAGACCGTACGGGTCCTGGCCCAGCCGCTGGTCTGGCGGTAGCCGGTGACGAGCGTATCGTTCACTACCCGGATATAGGTCCAGACATTCTTATCGGGATAGTTGTAGATGCCGCTGATGCAATCGAGGACGATATGCGCCTGATCGCTGGCGGGAAAGGTATACTGGTGGAAACCGACGCGGGTCGTAGCGGTCAGCTCGGCTACGATGTTATAGTCGTCCAGCCTGACCTTGTAATAGTCGGCTTCCGCCGTTTCGGTCTCATGACGGAAGGCGCTCCGGTAGCCGCTGTGCGGCTGGGTTGCGACGCCCGGGTTCAGCTTCAGCTCTCCCACTGTAGGCATCACCAGGAAGTCGCCCAGATCGGAATGCCCCGTGCCGCTGAAATGGGTATGACTAAAGCCTACGATCGTCTTATCGTCGTACTGATAACCCGCACAATACTTGTAGACATCCGGGTTGTATTTACCGTTGAGCTCATAGGGGATCGTGTCCGTATCGGGACTCAGCTGCACCATACCGAAGGGGACCGTGGCGCCGGGATAGGTATGCCCCATGCGTTGCGTGCCGACGATGGGTTTCACATATTGCAGCGGGTCATCGGCAGCGGGCGTTTGCGGCCGGGCGGTGGCGGGCGACTGGGGCCGCGCTGTCAGGGCGGAAAGGGCGAAACAGAGCAGAAGAGGCTTGTGCATAGTAGATTAGGCGCATTTTTGGTGGTGTAAATGTAGCCTAAAGAGGTATAAGACCAGCGCAGTTTGGCATCATATTTTATTGTAAGTATTATGCACCTGTTCTTCTTGTTATTAATCCGCGCTTTCCTCCTATCGGCCCCTCCTTCGCTGAACGTTCATGATTTCGGCGCCAAAGGAGATGGTGTCACCGATGATACCCAGGCTATCAATCAGGCCTTACAGGCAGCCCACGACCAGCAGGCGAATGTCTATTTTCCCTCGGGGACTTATCTGTGCAATACACTGGGCAGCGATGGGAACATCCTGAACCTGCATGCCGACGGTCTTCAGGGTATCACGATCTATGGCGACGGAAGCACCAGCGTCCTCACGACCAGTCTTAACCAGGGATCGGTACTTCTCTTCGTTCTGGCTTTCAGCCCCTGCTCCAACCTGACGGTAAAGAATCTTTCCTTCGAGAATACTCATGGGATGATCACCCAGCAGACGCGTGGTTTGTTCTTCCTGGGCAAGGTCAATCAGTTTATTACCAACCTCACCGTCAGCGGCTGTTATTTCAACGGATTCAGTACGGCGCTCGGGGGACAGGGCATCAATACCTGGTTGGTCAACAGCAATTATTTCGGCTCTCCGAAGGGACATGACAACGCCAAAGATGACACCGACCCGGCCGTGTTCCTTTGGTGTTATGACAATCAGAACGGGTTTTGTAAAGATGTAACCATTACCAACAACACGGCCGACGGCTACACGGGTACCGGACCCCTCAGCGCGCTTGTGACGCACCGCCCGATGGATGGTTTCGTTTTCGGCGCCGCCTACGGCATGATGATCGCGAACAACACGACGCGGAATTTTTGCGAAGAGCATTACAATCTGCAGCCGAAGGCTACCAACCCGAACGATACGACCACCGCTACTATCACCAACAATTATCTCGATTGTTCCCTGCCACCGGGTTGCTCGAACACCGATGGATCGCCGCATCACAGCAACTACGGGATACGGGACGATATCAGCTATGCCGTTATTACCAACAACACGATGGTCAATTACACCTATGGCATCATCATCCGCGCGATAGAATATCCGAATACACAGCTGAATCACTATATCATTACCGGCAACCAGCTTCATGCGGCGACGGATACCGTCGCCTATAACGTGACGGCAGCAATACTGATCCAGGGCAACGCGAACCCGGTCAGCGATATCCGGATGACCGATAATGATATCTATACGAATATTCCCGATCTTCCGAACTTTCCAAGGTCCATTCGCGTGGAGCGGACCCAAAACCTGTTGCGGACGCTGATCACGAATAACAATCTGCATATGATACCATGAGTATCAGCGCTGTCCAAAAATTTCCCCAACTGGCCTGATCGTCAAATAAATGGGAAAATATTTTCCATTCACCGATAATTTTTTAACCGTTTGCTATGCGGGGGGCCTATCCAGACGATCTTTTCCCCATTTCGGCATCTTGGCATACTATTCGGACTGAGGATACTTATCCAATGAAAGACCTTACTGCGAAATTCCGCTATTGAATGCCATACGTCCTCCGAACACCTCGATTTCCATCCTACTAAAGCAGCCGCCACCTGCCCTATTGATTTCGTCAATTCATCCTGTTAAGTATGGCAATTTGTCTTGGCCTTTGGCCGCGTAAATTAATATTGTTCAGTAGTCTATGCTGGGGGTTTTCTTCCTGTGTCAACACGAAAAAAGCCATTTATTTCAGGGAACAGGGCGAAGGGACCATCCGGTCCTCGAGCGTCGTACCCGAGACCTATATCCAGAGCAACGATATCCTCAGCATCCAGGTGGGCAGTCTGAACCAGGATGCCTCTTCCGCCTTCAATGTCGCCAACAAGGCGGATGTCAGCGCTACCACGTTGTCGGGTAGCCGAAACGAGACGGCCGGGTACCTGGTAAGCCCGGAAGGTTACATCACCTTCCCCATTTTGGGCGAGATCCCTGCTGCCGGTCTGACGAAGACGCAGCTGACCGATACCCTTACCCGGATG
>DASYSV010000590.1:0-2909 GCA_036010185.1 Puia sp. | reverse complement strand
CCTCGTTCGCATAGATTGCGGGCCTGGCACTGACCCCTGCCCTGCTGGAGATGGACGGGTTGCGGCTGGGTGAGATGCGCGCAGCGTCCGATAATAACGGGACGGTCCGGAAATCTTTCGGTGATCTTGTCGCTTATATGTTTTTCTACGCAGTTCATTTCCCAGGGCGGCAGGAACTCGCCATCCGGCAACTGGGCGAGACCGTCTTTATTACCGCTGATCCCTGCAAACCGCTCCACATGACTATACCAGGGCGCCAGGTCTGCATACCCGATGGGCCACGGTACCGCAAAACCGTCCCGCGCCGGGCCCTCGAACTCGAAGGGACTCCAACGCTGGGTCTGCCGGGCCCATAAGAGCGATTTGCCGCCTACCTGGTAACCGCGTATCCAATCGAAGGGCTTTTCCTGTATATAAGGATGCGCTTTGTCCGGTACAAAAAATTGTTGAGTCGCCTCGCCATAGGCATAACAACGGCTGACGACGGGGTTCTCATCGGTGACCGCCAGCGGCAGTTCACCCCGATGCGGAAATTCCCAGGGAGCCTTCATAGCCGTCGGGTAATCCTTGAGGTGCCGGACGGGCCGCCCGCGTTCCAGAAGAAGGGTATTCATACCATGATCGCAAAGTTCTTTTGCAGCCCAGCCCCCGCTGATGCCGCTGCCGATGACGATGGCGTCGTATTGGTTCATTTGGTAAACATTGGTACGGTAAGTTCGGTGAAACCACCGGCAATTCAATAAATTTAGAGAAAAATGAGATCACCGATCGGGAGCGATCTTTGCCGGCGGTCGTCTGTTAGCACCCTGTTTTCCTGTCAGATCATCTCCGAGGTCGTCGCGCGCCGAGTCCGCCAGCTTCAATAATTTTTCCTTTATCTCCGGATACAGTTCCTGTACGTCATACGCTTCCCCGGGATCGTGCGCCAGGTCATACAAGGCTATCGGCACGGCTACATGTGCGATCTTGCCGCCAGCGCCATTCTTACCATGAAGAAGTCTGTAGCTCGATGTAGTATGCGGCAACACCAGCTTCCAATTCCTATAGCGGACGGCCTGAAGCTCGTTCACCCCAAAGTAATAGTAGAAAACTTCCCGCGGGCTTTTTGCAGGATCGGTAAGGGCCGGCAGGAAGTTAAGTCCGTCGATGCGTTGTTTGGGCAAGGGAGCGCCCGTGGCCGCGGCGATCGTCGGCAACCAGTCCATATTCGTCATCAGGTGGCTGTTGATGCTGCCGCCTTTGATCCTGGCCGGCCAGCGGACCAGCAGCGGGACGCGGGTCCCTCCTTCGAAGGTGGTGGCCTTGCCTTCGCGGAACCCGCCCGAGCTCCCCGCATGATTGCCATAGTTGAGCCACGGACCGTTGTCGCTGGTGATAATGAGCAGCGTGTTACGGGCGAGACCCGTTTCATCCAGTGTCTTCATGATCTGTCCGAGGCTCCAGTCCACCTCCATGATGACGTCGCCAAAGAGACCAAGCTGGCTCTTTCCCCTGAACTTATCGGACACCGCAAGCGGCACGTGCGTCATGGAGTGGGCGAGATATAAAAAGAAAGGCCTGTTACGGTTGGCTTTAATAAAAGATACGGCCCGTTCTGTATACCGTGTCGTCAGCTCTTCCTGCTTCGCATAGGTGTTGATCGTGTCGGTGGCCTTATCGCCCTCGTACATAACCAGCTCAGGCCAACGGGAGCGTGCATTCGACGTATCGGTGATCCGGTTGCCGTCGATATCCCGCGGCCACATATCATTCGAATAGGGTAGGCCATAAAAGGAATCGAAACCGTAGTGGATAGGAAAGAAAGGAGGTTTGCGGCCGAGATGCCATTTGCCGATCATCGCCGTGCGATAGCCGGCCCTTTTCAGGAGGAGCGCCACGGTCTCTTCTTTCGGATCGAGCGCTTCGTTGGCGAGGGGGCCCAGGGCGCCGTGCATCCCGACCCTGTTGGAATAGCAGCCGGTGAGCAGCGCTGCCCGGGATGCGGTGCAGATGGGTTGAGCCGCATTGTAATGGGTGAAACGCATGCCTTCGGCAGCCAACCGGTCGAAATTAGGTGTAGGGATACCTGTCATCCCGTAAGGTTCGATGTCGCCGTAGCCCATATCGTCCATCAAAATGAAGATGACATTGGGGCGGGTGCGGGCCGTCGAAGGTCGTTGCGATGGCTGGGCTGGCCGCTGCGCATATAGCTGCCCGAAAGCAAGGGCCATGAGGGCGCCTGCCAGAAGGCACTTTAGTTTATGGTTGTAACGCATGATCGGTAGTTATGTTCTCTCCCTGCCAGATCCTGAGCGCCGTCCAGGGAAGGTCTTCTCCCTGCCAGAATATATCGGTGGCGGGCAAGCCCAGCGGCAGAAAGGCTTCGGAGCAAAGATACAGGCTGCCTGTCGAAATATAGCTCTCGCCGATGCCGGGTTGATGGCCATACAGACCGATCTGAAGCCAGCCGTCTTTGTCGAAGGTGCCCGGCGCCTCCAGCTGCCGGTGGATAACGGCATACAGCGCTGCACGTACCTGTTGTGGGGCAAGCGTGTTCGGCAACGCTTTCATCAGTGCCATCTTCGCCAGCAGATGGAAAGCGCCGAATCGGTAGGCCAGACTGCGGCCGATGGGCGGATAGGTGCCTTCGGGAGAGATCATCCGCTCGAGCACCACGGCATAGCGCTGGCTCCGCCGGAAGATTGCGGTATCGAATTTATTGTCGGCGTTCTTCGGATCGGCTTTTTGCAGCACCTGTGAAGCCTCCAGCAGCATAGGCTGCATGACGAAGCTGTTGTAGTAGTCCCAATGGAATTCGGGACCGTCTCCATAGGCGCCGTCGCCCTTGTACCAACTCATCAGCTGGCGAAAGGCATAATCCAGCCGCATCTTGTCGCACTCGCCCCCATATTGGAGAAGCGCGGATTCGA
>DASYSV010000573.1:0-6801 GCA_036010185.1 Puia sp. | reverse complement strand
TTTCCTTTTGATCTCGGATCTGGCCATGCCGAGGACGGCTCCGTTCAGATAGATATTCTCCCTGCCCGAGAGCTCGGGGTGGAAACCCGTTCCTACTTCCAGCAGCGAGGCGACGCGTCCGTTGATAGTGATTCGGCCCGCCGAAGGTTCGGTGATACGACCGAGGAGCTTGAGGAGAGTGGATTTGCCCGCTCCGTTCCGGCCGATGATCCCGATCCTTTCACCTTCACCCACTTCAAAGCTGACATCTTTCAGCGCCCAGAATTCCTCCTTCACCGTGCCCGTCTTTTGGTCTCCCCGTCCAAGAAGCCTTTTGGTCTTCCTGATAAAGGTATCGCCGAGTGTAGTATAGCGCTCAGTTACTTCGTGACCGATAATGAATCGCTTTGACAGGTTTTCGACCCTGATAATCGCTTTCTTCATGTCTTAGATGTTATCTGCAAAACTCTTTTCGGTCTTCCGGAAATACCATGTTCCAAGCCAGACGAATAATAAGGTGACCACGATGGATAAAAAGAACCCCGGCCAATACAGGGGTTCACCCAGAATGCACCATCGGAAACCGTCGATGATGCCCACTGCGGGATTCAGCGAATACCAGAAACGGGCATTCTCGGAGAATTGCTGCGTTATCTTGGTGCTCGAATAACCTACTGGAGTGATGTATACTCCGATCTGCACAATGAAGGGTATAATGTACCGGAAGTCGCGGTATTTCACGTTCAATGCCGTGACATACAGCCCGGTGCCGAGAGAAAGCAATAAGGTGAGAAATACGAAGAAGGGGAGAATGAATATTTGTACGGGTGGCAAATAGTGATAAAAGGCCATCATGACCAGCAGGATGCCGAATGATATCGCGAAGTCTACCATGCTCGTGATGACCGACGAGGCGGGGACGATCATCCTGGGGAAATAGACCTTCGAGATCAGGTTGGCATTGCCGATGAGGCTGACGCTGGATTCGGCCAGGGCGGTGGCGAAGAATTGCCAGGGTAGCAAACCGGCGAATACAAGAAGGGTATAGGGATAGTGGGCATTGGGGTCGGCCATTTTTGCCACGCGACCGAAGACCACGCTGAAAATGATCATGGTCAGCAGCGGCCGGATAACTCCCCATGCGGCACCGATGACGGTCTGTTTGTACCGAACCTTGATGTCCCGCCAGCTAAGGATATAGAAAAGCTCCCGGTAGCGCCATAGATCGCCCCAATAATTTTTGGTGCTGCGACCGGGTTCGATGATCAGTTCTGAAAGCAGTCTCTCTTCTCCCACGGATATTAATAGATTTGTACGCTAAGATTTAGATCAGAAAAAAATACGACTGATGAAACGCTTGATACGGCCGAAAATTGTCCGCTGGCTTTTTCTATTGGTCTCCTCTTCAAAGTAGCCGGAATTGTTGCCGTAGCTGTAGCCGGTGTAATAACCGTAACCTCCTCCATAATATCCGCCGTAATACCCGCCTTCCGGTTTCATGTCATTGAGCAGCAGACAGAGCCGCGGCAGTTTCTTTTCGACGTACAGTTCCTCGATGAATCCCAGCTGTTTCCGGAAGGTGTGTCCCTGACGGATGATGTACAGGGTACAGTCCGCGAATCTTGCCAGACCCAACGCATCGCTGACGAGTCCTACAGGAGCGGTGTCGAGGATCACCACATCGAAATTGGCCATGACCTCCTTCATCAGCTCATCGAGCTTTCTGTCCAGAAGCAGCTCGGCCGGGTTGGGCGGTATCGGGCCGCAGGGAATGACATAGAGATCATCGACATCCTCAACTTTAACCAGCAGCTCTTCGAAGGAGGCTTTCCCGATGATGTAGTTCGTAATGCCCATTTTTCGTTTCAGATCGAGACCCGAAACGATCTTCGGCTTGCGGATATCGAACTCTATGATGACGGTCTTTTTACCGGAAACCGCCATTACGGCGCCCATATTGGTGCTGATAAAGGATTTTCCTTCCCCGCTGAAGGAGGAGGTGACCATGATCACGACCTTTTCCTTATTGGAGATGATGTATTGGAGATTGGTCCGGATGATACGGAACTGTTCGGAGATGAATCTGCGGCTGGTGCGGGTGACCACGAGGGGTTGATCGTAATCGGAATGGCCGATCTCTCCAAGAATGGGTGCCGTCGTAAATTTTTCCACATCGGCCCGGCCGCTGACCTTATCCCTCAGCACCTCCTTCATACCGATGAGGCCACAGGGTATGGCCAGACCGATCAGGAAGAAGGAGATATAGATATTCTTTTTATTCGGCCGGACGGGCTGGTCCGAGCTCATGGCCGGTTCCACGATCCGGGAATTGGATACGGTTGCCGCCGCGGAAATAGAGGTTTCCAGCTTTTTCTGAAGCAGGAGCGAATAGAGGTCTTCGAATATCTTCTGTTGTCTTTCGAAGTTGAGGAGCTGTATGGACTTACCGGGGAGTCCCTTGATGCGGCTTTGCAGGTCCTCGTTCTGTTTGGCTAAGTTGGCGGAAGCGATCTCATAAGCCTGGCGAACGTTGAGCAGGGCCTGGTAGATATTTGTCCGGACCTTGTTCAGTGACCCTTCGAGGGCCTGGATCATAGGGTTGTTGGCTGCGGTCGTTTTCAGATTGGCATCGCGTTCCAGCTGGAGCCGGTTGTACTCCAGGATCAGCTGCTGGAGCGCAGGTTCTTCGATACCCAGGTTGGTCGGCACCAGCTCGAACTTGTTCTTCTGATCATCGATATACTTCAGCAGAAAGTTGACGATCTTGATCTTCACCTGTTGTTCAACGTCCTGTTTGCCGCTTTCGCCCATTTTATCGAGATAGGATTTCGATTGACCTTCGATATCGAACGCCTGGTTCTCGACGATAAATTGCTTCAGAACGCCCTGTACGCCCTTGAGGGTATCGCCCATTTCGTTCAGGCGGTCCTGAATGAATTGAAGCATATTGGAAGTCGTACGCCGTTTGTCTTCTACGATGAGGGTATCATATACGGCCATCACCGTATTGAGGACATCCTGGCCAAGAGAAGGATTTTCGGTCTCGTAGGAAAGAGAGAGGATGGTGGCCTGATCGCTGAGCTGGCCGATGGAAAGCGAGCCGATCATGGAGGCCGCGATGTTGGAAAGAGGCGTCCAGCCGAATTCGAAGGTAGGCCGGCTATAAATATGTAGTGACAGGTTCTTGTTTCGGATGAGACAGAACCGGTTCCCGTCCACCATGATCACCTGACCGAAGAGTACGGGCGTTTTATTCTGGCCGAGCAGATAACGGTTATCGTCCAGGATGGTCATATTGTAATCGAACCCCCTGATAGAATCGCCCAGGTTGTATATCTGGAGATTGAACGGGTGTTCAGGATAGAGAAGGCTGGACCGGACCTTTCCCGTGTTGTAAATGAAAGTCTCGAGACCCAGGTCTTTCGCCACGCGTGTCAGGATCGGCCGTGATTTCAGGATCTCGATCTCGTTCTTGAGATTGACATTGTTGCCCGACATCAGCAGCTGGTCGAAACGTGCCTCCTGTCCGCCCTGGTTTTCCTGGTCATTTTTGATGAGGAGTGAAGACTGCACCGAATAGATCTGGGTGGTATACCTGATCTTCACATACGCCCCGACGAGGAAGAGCGCGCAGGATAGTATGATCCACGGGAGATAGTGGAGGTATTTGAAAAGGAATTCTTTCGGTCCTTCGGTCAGCATGTTGGTGGCCCTGCCGTCGGTCTGGAAGGAATTCGGTGTTCGTATATCGGTATCGGCCATAGGATATTAAATATTAAGTATTAAGGGTTATCTGAAAATGCTGTAAACGATCGCCAGCGTCGAAACGATACTGGCACCGATAGCGACATTGCGGGCGGTTACCTGGTCGTTGGCCGCGACCTTTTTCTTGTTCGCCTCGATGTAGATCAGATCGTTCTGTTGAAGATAAAAATAAGGGGAGGTCATGGCATCGGGTTTTGTAAGATCCAGTCTCGCGAATTCCCTTTTGCCATTGTTGGACCGGATAACGAGGACATTGTCGCGTCTGCCGAAAAAAGTCATATCGCCGGCCATGCCAAGGGCTTCCAGCAGGCTGACGCTTTCACCGGGCATGCTATAAACGCCCGGCCTCTGGATCTCGCCGAGCATCGTGAACCGGTAGTTCATGAACCGGATCGTATAATAGGGGTTCTTCAGCTGATCTTTCAGTCTTTCATCGAGTGTGTCTTTCAGCTGGGCCTTGGTAAGGCCTTCGACATGCAACCTACCCAGCCCCTGGAAGGAAATATTACCATTCTCATCGACGAGATAGCCGGGAGATTGCGCAGGAGCCGCGTTGCTAAGGCCGGTCATCGAAGCGGTGCCGCCGCCGGAATTCCCACCCTGACCGGTGCCTCCGGCGCCCCCGGACATACCGGAGGCCTGCGTCGCCGGAACGGTTATCAGCGACTGGTTGAAGATGGCGGTGGCCTGGGGGTTGTCGCTATAAACGACGATGCTGAGCAGATCGCCTTTCTTGATGGTGGGATCGATCACCGGCAGCTGGCTAAGCTTTGTCGTATCGAACTGGCCCTGCAAATAGGTCAGCTGCCTGGTATTGCCGCAGGATCCGAGCAATGTCGTCAGGAGCACCGTGGAACACACAAGACCGATTCCGGATATCTTCATGTTTTTTATCTATTTACCTGCCAATGACAGGTTGGATTTGTCGATGAAGGCCACCAGTGAATAACCGATGCTTTCGATGATCACCTGGACCTTATTGTTGAACACCTTCAGTACCCTTGCTTTTCTGTCCATGAGCGCTCCCTGGCTGATGGTCACCGCATCGTTGGCGGACAGGTCGACGGGGAGGGCCTGGACGTCGTCATAGTCTTTGAGGAACTTGCGGATGGTCTGGATCTCTTTTTCCCTGACGATGGCCGGTTTGCCAAGCCAATAGACGAAATTCAGGACTCCGTCGATCATCCGGACATCGGTCAGCTGTTCTTCCAGGACCGACACGAACAGGTAGGATTTGAAAAGGGGCTCTTCGACCCATTTGATCCGGTCGCTCCATCTTTTGCGAACCCTGTTCAGCGGGCAATAGGCTTCCATACCGGTATCAAGGATAAGCTTGTGTACCTTTTTCTCCCAACGGGGCCTGGTATAGACCACGTACCAATTTCGTTTACCTTCTGACATAGCTTCGCCACCTCAGTCCCATGGACTTTTTGTAATGAATTAATTATCAGCAAGGTACGGATTAATACTTTATTGCTGTCAACTGAAAAGGGCATAAGAGAGCATTCCTAAGAAATACTCCTTATACCCTTTCCATAATTGAATAATAGCACTAAAATCTTAAAATGATTCTTCACAGAATTACAAGCTATAAAGGTATCTAAAACCATCGGGTTACAGAAAACTCCTAATCACCGGATTTATTGTTTAGATAAAACGATCATACAACCCCTTCGAACGGCCCTGCCGATACCTTGCCGCAAATATAAGTGTTTTTGATATTCGAGCTTGAGAATGGAAGATTGAAAACCAGCTTTTAAGATTGGGTTATTTGGAGTATTTCTTTTCTCCTGCGAGCTTGCCTATGCCCCAGAAGAGTGTACAGGCGAGCATGAAGAGGATGCAGACGATAACGATCGAGAATTTAACCCGGGCCATATCGTAAGCGACGGTCACGTTCCACTGGGAGATGGGGCCGCGGATAGTATGGGAAAGTGCGATATTCTCGATGAGGTCGGAGACGGTAGCGCCAAGGATCAGCCAGGCGAACCCTCGTCCGCCCTTGATCATGATCTCATTGCCGGTGCAGGCGGAGATGAAGCGGCAGCCGAGCATGATGGCCACGGTATAGAGGAACATGAAGATATAGGCAAAATTTGTGCTTTTGACACCTTGTTCGTATTTGCCGGTGATTTTCCAGTGGTCGATGATAGCATGGGCCTTGTCCGCCGTCTTGGCGATCTCGAATTGTATGAGTTCATCTGAGCTGAGGGGGGCGAGGTAATTTCTTACCCAGATCATATAGGCGATGGTAAGCAGGAAGAAAAACCAGAATAATTGTCGCAGACGGCTGAACTGACCGGACCACGAGGGAGGTTCCATAAAAAATGCCGATTTTATCTTGAAACCGTTAAGTTAGATAAAATCGGCAGTACCTGAAAGGATAATTTTTCGTCCCCTGATCGTCCCGGCGGGTTATGCCGGGGGGCGGCTGCACGCTATGCGCGGTTGACGAGTAGTTTTTGGATCTTATTGTGAAGGTCTTCGGGGCGGAAGGGCTTGGGTACGACGTCCATGAAACCCTTTTTTATCAGATCGATCCGCATATCCTCATATACCGCCGCAGTAAAAGCGATAGCCGGTACCGAGGGTTTCATCTTTCTTATTTCCGAAAGTGCGGTGATGCCATCCATCTCAGGCATCTCGAGATCGATCAGCACGAGATCGAAGTTTCCCCGGCGAAATTTTTCCACGGCTTCGAGACCATTGACGGCCTCGTGGACCTCGATGCCCCATTTGGTAAGGAACTTCCGGGCGACGGACATATTGACCACATTATCTTCGGCGATGAGCACGCACAAACTGTCGAAAACGGGTAAGTGTTTAACCCGCTCGTCATTAATATACAGCTTCGCGTTCTCGTTGATCTCGAGCTCGAGCGAGAAATAGAAAGTACTGCCTTTTCCTTCTTCGCTTTTTAGCAGGAGCTCTCCCGAGAACAGGCTTACCAGGCGTTTGCTGATGGCCAGGCCGAGACCGGTGCCGCCGTATTTTCGAGTCGTGTCCGCATCCGCCTGTGTAAAGCTATCGAAGATCTCCTGTTGTTTATGCGCGGGT
>DASYSV010000572.1:0-2284 GCA_036010185.1 Puia sp. | reverse complement strand
TCTCTTCCGGCAGTTTGTATCGGCACGCCCGGCGAGTGAGGGACAACGACTATTGCTCTCGGCGCTGGATGACCGGCATTCACTGTCCACTATCGAGGAGATCATATCCTGGATAACGCGGCTCAAAAGCAAATATGACCTTGAAGTTTCGAGGATACCGTTGAACAAAGTTTGCAACTGGACCCGCACCGATGATGAGATCCACCATGTCGATCACAAATATTTTTCGGTGATCGGCGCCAACGTCAATATCAGCAACCGCGAGGTGATCAACTGGAGCCAACCCCTCGTCAGGTCGGCGCAGGAAGGGCTGATCGCCTTCATCATCAAGAACATCAACGGGGTCGCCCATTTCCTGGTCCAGGCCAAGATCGAAGCCGGGAACTTCGATATCCTCGAGCTGGCCCCCACCGTACAATGTCTCACCGGCAACTATCGCAAAGGGCAGAACGAATACGAGGTGCCGTTCATCCGCGAGGTATTGGACTGCCCGATCGAAAAGATCCTCTACAAAACGATGCAGTCCGAAGAAGGTGGACGTTTCTATAAGGAACAAAACCTGAACATGATCATCGAGGCGGGCGACGATTTCCCGGAGGAGGTCCCCGAGAATTTTCACTGGATGACGCTCAACCAGCTCTATGGCTTCATCCGATATAACAATTACCTGAACATCCAGGCCAGGAGCCTGCTGGCCGCCGTCGCATTCTGATCATGAAAAAATTGAACATCGGCATCATGGGGTGCGCCGCCATTGCGCGGCGATCGGTGATCCCGGCCATCCAATCGCTGAAGGACCATTTTGCGCTGACCGCCATTGCCAGCCGCACCTCCGGCAAGGCGAAAGAATTCGCCGCAGAATTCGGCACAAAGGCCGTAGTCGGATACGACCGTCTTCTCGAAGACCCTTCTATCGACGTGCTCTATATGCCGCTGCCCACCGGTCTCCACGAGGAATGGCTCCTGCGGTCGCTGGCGGCAGGCAAACACGTGCTCGTCGAAAAATCACTGGCCATCGATCACGATTCCGCAGGACGGATGGTAGATACGGCGCGGTCGAAGGGGATGGTGCTCATGGAAGATTTCATGTTCAAATACCATGGTCAGCACGACTATACCTGGCAGTTGCTTCGCGGGGAGAGACTGGGTGAGATCAGGTTGTTCCGGAGCCAGTTCGGATTTCCGCCGCTGGACAAAGACAATTTCCGGTATGACCCTGTGGTGGGCGGCGGCGCGTTGCTGGATGCGGGCGCCTATACGGTGAAGGCCACCCAATGGTTCCTGGGTCAGGGCCTCGATGTCCTGAACTCTGTTCTTTATGTCGACCCGGCCACCGGCGCCGACGTGCTCGGGAATGCCACCCTTCTCAGCAAAAAAGGTATCGTGGCGCAACTCTCCTTCGGCTTCGACAATTTCTATCAATGTAATTACGAGTTCTGGGGCAGCAAGGGAAGACTCCTCGCCGAACGGGCCTTCACACCCAAACCGACAGAACAGCCGGCTATTCTTTTCGAAAGACAAGGTGAAAAGGAGATCCATACCGCGAAACCGGACAACCACTTCATCAATATCCTGCTTGAGTTCCATCAGGCGGTCATGCAAAAAAATAACCAGCCCTGGCTGGACGAGCTGCTCGATCAAAGCCGGGTCCTGACGGAAATAAAAAAACGCGCAACGAAGATCGTCTATGAGAACGGCCATATTAGGCGCTAACGGATACATCGGCAAACACCTGGCTCATTTCCTTGCCGCGCATGGATGGGATGTCCATAGCTACGGCCACCGGAACGAACCCGGTCTTCCGGGCCTGCGGTATACGCCGCTCGATGTCCGCGAGGCGTCGGCATTCAAAAAACTCGACACTGATGTCGACCTCGTATTCTACCTTCCCGGGATCACCGGCACGATCAAAGGGTATGACGATTATGACAATTACATCGATGTCAACGAAAAGGGGCTTCTGCATTTGCTGGACAGGCTGCGGCGCAACCGACAGCATCACACGCGGGTCGTTTATCCTTCCAGCCGCCTCGTATACAAGGGCCAAAAGAATCTTCCGCTGACCGAGGATGCAGAAAAGGAGTTCAAGACCATCTACGCGCTGAACAAATGGTTCGGCGAGTGCGCGCTTCGGCAATACGCTGAATATTTCGATATTCCGTTCACCATATTCCGTATCTGCGTCCCCTACGCCAATCTTTTCGAAGGGGCCTATGGATATGGGACGGTCGGTTTCTTCCTGAACAAGGCTTCTTCCGGCAATCCCATCAGTCTTTATGGCACC
>DASYSV010000546.1:0-3893 GCA_036010185.1 Puia sp. | reverse complement strand
TTACAACGATAAGAACGAGTTGATACGAACCCTGCAATGGAATGTCGATAGCGGCTTCAACCGGGATTATTGGGGAATGGAAGAAAAAGGCTTCCGCCAACCAGGAACGCCAAAACTGCCATCCGGCGCACAAGAGCCTGGTGGCTTACAGGTCCTGCCCGGCACCTATAAAGTAGTGATCACATATGCCAGGGCATCCGATTCGACTTTTGTAACGGTAAAAGACGACCCAAGGTTCGGCAATAGAAATGAGATCAAGCTGGCGCAACGGGCCCTGTATGATCGATTGAAAAAATCCGTCGATAAATTAACCGAGGGGATGGACAGGCTGACCGAATCGGAGGAAGTTTGCGCCAAGCTTCAAACCGAACTACGCGGCCTGGAGGGAAAAGACGTCGATTCCGTAAGGAAGATGACCACTAAAATGCAGGATAGTATAAAAGCGATCCGCGAACTCATCAATGGGAAAACCTCCGACAAACAAGGTCTGGCACGAAACCCGTTCGATGTAACGGTGATGTCCCAGGTACGCGAAGCCGGGCAATCCATCGGAAGTAAAATGACATCGCCGGGTGCTCAGGAAGAGACGATGGTCGCGAATGCGGAGAAAGCGATTGCGGAAGCTGTTCAGAAGATCAATACATTTTTCGATGGGAGATGGAAAGATTACCGCGCCCTGGTGGAAGCGACAAAAGTGAGCCTGTTTAAGGATTATAAGCCGATACAGTAACCCGGTACCCACTCCCTATCGAAGACATGGACCGCTCAGCCGAACTACCCGCAGGTAATCCAACATTGCCCCGTTGATATCGCCGTTCATATTCTGATCTTGCGGCTCATACGCCAATCGCAAATAATGCGTGCCCTTCGATAAATATACCCGGACGGCATTGGAAAACCCCCACTTGTTCCAATCCTCCCCGCGTTGGGGCAAAACGATAGTCCCCAAAAAGGAACCTTTTTCGCGCAGCGTACGGATAGCGCATTTATTACTGGTATTAATGGGACCATTCCCGTTGGCATACCGGAAGTCGAGCGCATAGACACCTGGCTCCGTGATCTCCACCGCCATCGTCAACTGTTGGTTGATCGTCCTGCCGGTCTCTACAAAACCTTTACCCGAAAACCCCTTATAAGGCAGTGCGGACGGGGATGCAAAATCCTCGATCTCATACCGCCGAACGCAGCCGCCTGTCGTCACCGGCTCACTGGCAAAAGAGGCGACTCCCGCCGGATCCACCGCTACCACCTGCCATTCCACATAAACACTGTCCGAAATGGCCAACCGGGTTTCGGGAAGCTCGGAAAAGATCATCCCATTTCTCAATACGCGGTAACCGACCGCGCCCGCAACGGGATCCCATCGCAAATATCCCGCCCGATAAATAACCGCGGGAGTGGCAGGCGAAGTATAATTGCGTACACGCCTGACGCCCAACGCGGGAAATCGATGCCCCGCAATGACGATCCTCACCGTATGATGACCGGTCAACCTGGCCGGAATGGCGGCCGATAATAGCTTTCGGCCATCCAGGTAAAACGCATCCACCTTGTCGCCATAACCTTCCTCCGTGATGTCCAGCACAGCACCCCTATAGGTAAAATTCGTGAGCGAACGCCGGCCCCGCAGCTCCCGTGGGACAAAAGGACGAAAAAGCAGCGAGTCGGGTTGAAACCGAATACCAAAAAGGATCTTATGGACAAGACTGATATTCCCCGATAGGCTCCACAACATATTGTCGGAATTGATCTGCGTGGATGCATAGTCGCCATTTTCAGCCGTAAAATTCTCCTTATTCGTCAGAAAAAGCGCAGCGGGACGATATACCATGGCAATAGCCTCCATTACGGACTGCTCATTATCCGCCCGCGCTGAAGCCTGCGCCCAAAACGATTCCACAAAGGGCCAGACGGCATTATTATGATAGGGGGGAATGCCCGGTATCTGCGGGTAGATGCATGGGATGCCGAAGTCGGTAACGGGCATCCGGGAAACGATCCTCTGCCGTTTCTTTCGGTCGGCTATATCAAATAGGATACACAGCGCCTCACCGAGCCCCTCGGCCCGGCCCGATACGATCTTGTAATCCCGTCCATACCGGTATTGGGCATAGAACCCCTTGTCTTCCTGCCACAAATAGCGATTGATACCCGCCTTTATCCTCATGGCAATGGATCTGTACTTTTGCGCCGCTTCCGGGTGATGCAACAACAAAGCCATCCGCGCGAGAACGATATTCGCCTGGTAATGGACAGCGTTGGTACCCAGGCATTCCGAAGCATAAATATCCGCCGGTTGCATCCAGGCGGGATAGGTCTGTTCCCGCCAATCCAAAAAAGACGACTCCCCTCTCACCAGACCGGTTGCGCGGTCATAGCTATTCAACAGGTCGTCTTCGACGGAATTCCTGATGATCCTATAGGCTTGCTGCAGCCATTCTTCGTCCCCCGTCGTTTCATATACTTCCCAGGCGGCCACTGCCCAGATCATCCGGTCGGAAGAAACCGGATAGGCGCCGCCGGTACCCGTATCCTGGATAATTTTTTTGTGCGCATTTACTTTCCTCATCAGGCTATTCATGGCTACCCGCGGTTGCAGATAGGCCATGCTCAATATGATGCTGTAACTAATATCCCGCGTCCATACCCCGGACCACAACTTCCCCGTCCGAAACGTACTGTCCGACTCCACCGCCTTGATCATTTCTTCGAGCGCCAGGTTATACACGGCATCGGAGATCGGGTAGCCGGAATGATATTGAGGAAAGGCGGAGATATCCTTATTCAGCTTCCAGGTGGAAACCTTTCTGCCGCTGTCATTCGCTTTATTCAGTGCCAATGTCGTTTCGAAGATGCCGTCGCCGTCGACGTCCTGCAAACGAAGATCCGGATGATCCGCCAGGTGATCGAAATCCCAGGTCAGCGGCGGTGCATCCCCGGCTATATACACGCCTTTGAAATCCTTTTTATAAAGCCGTTGGCCATTGAATAGCGTATAGTATCCCCCGGAATCGAACCCGGTCAGGACCTTTCGCATGTCCAGCCGCACTTTTAATGTGGCCCCCGGCTGCAGATACGGGGGATAAACCGTCGTGGTGTCCTGGAAAGACTCGCCAAAACGGATCACGGGCGTTTCATTCGTCAACCCGGTGCAATTAAAGTGATCGTCGTTCCCGGACTTCATTTCATTGTCGCGCCCGTTGATGCTGAACTTGAAGGCTATTCTTGAGGATCGGTAGGGATTGCCGGGACTGCGGTAGTCCGATCTCAATTCGGAATCCGATACGGCAACGCCGGCAAAAGGATATTGCGTAACGCTATCGGCATAGAGCCGAAAACGCCCCGCGGAGAAGATTGCCCGGCTGTCCTGTGCACTCGCCTGCTGGCAGGCCGTCAGCAGGAACAAGCCGATAAAGATCGATCGCTGTTTCATCGGATGAGGTTTATTGATATTCCGCTACCACCATATCCCAATACTGAAGAGACGGTAACGCAAAAGAAATAGTATTCCCTGAGCTGGAAAAGGAGAGCTGTTTGGCAACCCCGCCATCTGCATCCGGCGTGGCATACCACAACTTCTTTACCGGCCTGCGGGCCGTGAAAATAAAGGCCGCATTGAGGATAGTATTCGGCACACGCTGGTTGGCATTGGCGTCCCTCCAATCGAATGTGGTCGCATTGGCCAGGTTGATCAGCTGGATTACTTCCCTGCCGCCCATGTCCTTGCCCACCATCGAAACGGCGCCGGGCTGGGGCGACCAGTTACTTAACACAACTTTCCCATCTGCGGAGACAAGATCCGGCTGATCCAATGTCCCACCATCCTGCAAAAGATCCTCATAACCCGTTAGAAAATCGTAATAATGAACCATAGCCTGTTGCAGATCCGGCTT
>DASYSV010000545.1:0-4498 GCA_036010185.1 Puia sp. | reverse complement strand
GAACCCGTCTGCGGTTTCCAGGGATTGCGGGTAAGACCTCCGAACCAGACATCGTCCATCGCCAACTCTCCGAGCGACAATTTCGCCACCAGCACTGCGCCGGCCTCCGCGAGTCTTTTAGCCACATAACAGTCTTGCTCTATGGTCTGCCCCTTATAAGGCGGCGAACCCCATGTCGTATAGCTGCCTTTTACCGCAAAAAGATCCTTGATGCCATAGGGAATGCCCTGCAAAGGACCCCGGTACACGCCTTTGGCCAGATCTGCGTCCGCCCTCTTCGCCTGGGCCAGCGCACTGTCTTCCAGCAGCTGGATCACGCAGTGCAGAACGGGCCCGTAACGTTTGAGCCGGTCCAGGAAAAAGGTCGTCAGGTCTACCGAGCTGATCTTTTTCTGCCGGAGGAGCGAGGCCAGCTCTGGAATGGAATACCAGGCAAGGTCATTCCGGTTGGCCGGAAGCGTAACATTCTGCGGGAGATCCCATTGCAGCGGCGCCTGTTTGCGATCGTACGGCGTACCCGGCAGCAGCGGATCAAACGACAGCGACAAAGGCACGTCGTTGTACAGATCGTGCTCATGCAGGTATTGATAAAGACGAAGATGGTCGTCCAGACCGCTCAGTATGGAATCCTCCTTTACGGGGGTGAAATGCAGCCCGAATAATTTTTCCGCGGACCGCAGATCGGACAGACCGATAGGGTCCTGCGCATGCAGCGACCCGGCCGTCAGTATGAAAACCAGGATCGGGAGCACCCGCCCGGCGATAGCGAGCACCAAAGCCGCGACCGGAGACACCCGCCCGGCGACCGAATAATATTTTTTCAAGGCAGTTAATTTCCTGTAACATTAGTCATTTTTTGCCGTCATTTTCACAGTAATGTCAGAAGAAGCCTTCAAACAGCACATTTTGCCGATGAAAGACAAGCTCTTCCGGTTTGCCTATCGTTTTCTGCAGGATGTGCAGGAGGCAGAGGACGCCGTCCAGGACGTAATGGCGGGAGTTTGGGCCCGGAGGGCGGAATGGTTGCAGTGGAAAAGCATACCGGCATATTGTATGACGGCTACCCGAAACAACTGTCTCGACAGATTGCGGCGGCGAACGACAACCACTATACGCGAAGGCGCCGCGGCGGAGATCAGCAGCCCCGATCGCGACCCGTACGAGAAGGTAACCAATAAAGAGATGATGCGACGTATACAGGAATGCATAGACGATTTGCCGCCGCAACAACAGCACGTGATCCGTCTCCGGGAAATGGAGGGGTTCAGCTATAACGAGATCGCCGAAGTGCTGGACATGACGCTGGACCAGGTAAAGGTCAACCTGTTCCGGGGACGTAGCGCCATCAGAAAGACCATTATCAAAGAGGAGGAAATATGGAAAAGGCAACCGTAATCGCGCTTTTAGAAAAATACTTCGAGGCCGGGACGACCGTCGCAGAGGAAAAGGTCCTCGCTGAATATTTTCGCGGGCAGAATGACATCGACCCCGATCTGGCGCCCTATCGTGACTTGTTCCTCTATTTCGGTCAGGAGGCAGAAGTGATTGCCGGGCCCGGTTTCGAAAACCGCATACTGCAGCATGTCGGTCTATCCGGCTCTCCGGGTCTTCACGCCTCTCAGGGTCTCCACGGTCCCGCCTCGTCCGTAAGGACCTTCCGTTTGGGATTTATCGCGGCCGCCGCCGCGATCTGTGCGATCGTCGCAGGGCTTTTTCTGGTTACGCCTGCTGTGCGGCAGGCCCCGCCGGTTGTTGTCGCGACGACGATCACGGACACCTATGATAACCCGGAACAAGCGCTCGCAGCCGTCCGTCATGCCTTGCTGATCGCTTCTACCCATTTGAATGAAAGCCGCCGGTCGATCACCGGCCTCAAAAATTAAATCATGCGAAAAGTTAAACGTCATCTGTTGGTCCTGCCCCTGTTGCTGCTATGCACGGGAGCCTTTTGCCAGGACGATGCCATCGGAAGATTCTTCGGAAAATATCTCGACGACTCCCGCTTTACCGTCGTGAGCGTCAGCCCGAAGATGTTCCGCCTACTCTCGAAGGTGAAATGGGACACGATCCCCGCCGATCTTCAGCAGACCGTTACACGGCTGCAAAGCTTCCGGATCATCAGCACCGAAACGACCCCGATGGTCTTTTACAAGGAGGCGCTCGCAGCTATCGACCGGCGACAATACGAAGACCTCATCATGCTCCGCAGCAGCAAAGACAATGTGCGATTTATGGTGCGCGATGATGGGAAAGTGATACGCGAGCTGCTCATGATCGCCGTCGACGAAAATGGCTTCACCCTGATGAGTTTCGTCGGAGACATCGACCTGGACAAGTTGTCAAGGCTGTCATCGGACATGGGTATCAAAGGAATGGAAGATCTTAAAAATGCGAAAAGACATTAAAAATTCATAAAGACAATAATATGCGTAAGACTATGCTCCCCCTGCTCATCATCCTGGCTGCCTTTTCAGCCTGCGCCCAACCCTCGCACCTGGATGAATTTTATCGGAAATATCAGGCGACCGAAGGCACCGACAAGCTATCCGTCGACCCCGCGTTCCTTTTTAGCGCCAGCTTTAACCGCGATGCTGCCGATAGTGATAAAGACTGGACGCACAGGATCACCTCGATCAGGTGTCTGATCATCGACGGGAAGAAGAGTACCACGGGGGCACATGAATGGTCGGACCTCGGGGCCTCGCTACGGGCCGACAGATTTGAAGAATAGGTCTCCGTTCGGAAAGGCAAAAGCAGGTTTCAGCTGCTGTCACGCGACGGCCAGGCAAACCAGAAGGAAATTGCCTGTCTGATCGTCGGCGAGGACGGGGGAGGGCTCTTTTTCCATCTTCGGGGACATTTTACCGATGCCGACAAGGCCAGGATCGAAGCGGCCCTGCAGAGCCGCGACAGCGAGTAAGAGATCGTCAGCGTTGCAGAGCCGCGACAGCGAGTAAAAGATCGTCAGCCTTGCAAAGCCATGACAGTGAATGAGTAGATATACGTAGGCAAAAATCAAAAATTATCCGATCTAAGTGCTTTCCCTTATCTTGCGGGTACAAACTCTTTTAAAATCCCGCTATCTTGTCGGCAATGAACAGCCCTATGGTCAGGATATTATTGGCTGAAGATCATACGATCATCCGGAAAGGAATGCGACAGATATTGACCGAGGCCCTTCCGCAGGCCCAGATCGAAGAGATAGGAGAAGGGGAGGAATGGACGGAAAGAGTGATGGATCGCCCCTGGGATGTGATCATTTCCGATCACCACGGGATCGGCAGCCGGATGCCGGAAGACCCGGACCGCCCGGTCCTGCTTCTGAATCTTTATACCCATGAACATCATGGATATCGCGCATTGCGAACTGGAATCACCGGCATATTGGGCAGGGATGCCGCCGCCGACGAGCTGGTATGGGCCGTCAGACAGGTCCTGTCGGGCAAAAAATTCCTTGCTATTCCCTCGAAAAATAATTGAAATCCTTACTTTTAAGAAGCCCTATCGACAATTGTTCAAAAAAGGGGGTTTCTTGCTATGTCTAAAAAATACAGTCCCGTACAAAACGGATCCCGCCGCGAATTTCTGAAAAAAGGATTGGTAGCCGCGGCAGGGTTTTATATCGTCCCACGTCATGTCCTCGGCGGAAAAGGTTATCGCGCACCAAGCGATCGGTTGGTTGTCGCCGGGGTAGGAGCCGGCGGTAAGGGTGAATCCGACCTCTCCTGGCTTTCGGCGACGGGTAAAGTCGATATCGCCGTCCTTTGCGACGTAGACGACAGACGGTCGGCCAACATGCGTAAGAAATTTCCTTCCGCCAAATATTACAAAGACTACCGGCAGATGCTCGAAAAAGAGCACAAGCACATCGATGCCGTCAATGTGGCAACGCCCGATCACATGCATGCGGTCATCGGAATGGCTGCGATGCAATTGGGGAAGCACGTCTATATTCAGAAACCGCTGGCGCATGACATTTATGAAGTCCGTATGCTGACCGAGGCGGCGCCGAGATATAAGGTGGTCACGCAGATGGGGAATCAGGGTGCCTCTGGTGACGGGGTCCGTCAACTGGTCGATTGGTACCGGGCGGGGATCATCGGGGATGTGACCGAAGTATACTGTTTTACCAACAGGCCCGTATGGCCGCAGGGCATCAAGTGGCCGACGGCGAAGGCGACGGTACCGGCTGAGCTGGATTGGAATCTCTGGCTGGGAACGGCGCCTTACAGGGAATATGTCGATAACCTTGTCCCTTTCAACTGGCGCGGCTGGTGGGATTATGGCACGGGCGCACTTGGTGACATGGGCTGTCATATCATCGCACCCGCTTTTCAGGTATTGGAATTGGGGTACCCCACCGAAGCCCAGTGCAGTGTCGGAAGCGTGTATACCGGTGAGTTCACACAAGGGTATTTCCCCGACAGTTGTCCGCCATCCTCGCATATCGTCCTCAAATTTAAAGGCGCCGGCGGTAAACCCGATGTCACGCTACATT
>DASYSV010000494.1:0-8496 GCA_036010185.1 Puia sp. | reverse complement strand
CAGGCTGGCGAGGGTGGCGGGGGAGAGGCAGGCCGACGCATCGTAAGGCCGTTTAAGCTCCCAAACGGGGGCGATCTTCCAATAACTGGAAAATTTCCTATAGACCCCGGGGTCTTCCGGCATTTGGAAGGGTTTTGAATTTGTTTTGTAAGTGGTTGATATATAGCTATTTATGAGGGTGGCGGCCGGTATTTGGCACGAAAGAGACCTTTGGTATGCCGATTGTCTTTTATGGTGTATCCAACAATCCCTGGAACCCATGAAAACGAAACTCTACATTCTGATCCTTCTGACCCTGATCTCTACCGGCCTTTTTGCCGGCCCCCGGCCCCGTATTACGGCTAAAACCAATGGCGGCAACTGGTCTGCAACCGGCAGCTGGACGCCCGCACGGATCCCTCAGGACGGCGACTCTGTCGTCATCCCGGCCGGTTATACTATTATATTGAACAACTCGTATACCCTGACCAATGTATATATCGCCATAGAAGGGACGCTTAATTTCAATCAAAATAATACGCTGGCGCTGGATATCGCTTCGATAGTCAATATCCTGAGCGGTGGCACTCTGACTGCAACGCACCCTACCCCGAACGAATTGCTTACCATCAATGGCGTCACCAAATATGACGGCAAAACCGATGGTACCATTAACGGTCCGCTTGCAGCAACGTCTACTACCGGCTCTTCGCCTTCCGGCTTTACGATGGTGATCCTGCCCGTTAATTTTGTTTCCTTTTCTGCACACCGCAGCAATGGATCGATACAGCTGGTCTGGAATACCGCAAATGAAATGAACAACAGTCATTTTGAAATAGAACGTAGTGCCAATGGTTCGGATTGGGAAACGATCGGTAATGTCACTGCGGGAACTTCTTCTTCCGATAAATATACTTATACGGATGAAACCGCGCCCGCCGCTGAGACCCAGTATCGCATCCGTCAGGTGGATATCGATGGCAACTACGGGTATAGCAAGGTAGCGCTGGTCGGCGGTAACGCAACTGCAGCTGCTCAAGCCACGATCATCGCAAGCGGCAAGACGGTGTCGATCTTCTCTTCGAATGCATCCGGCAGCCGGCTTATCGTACGGGTGATCACGATCGGCGGACAGGTTTTGCAACAACAGGCTTTTGAAGCCACTGGCCGAATAGATCTTAGTGTTCCTGCTGCGATTACCGGTGTATATGTTGTACAGGTGACCGATGGTATGCAATGGTCGGTCGTGAAGAAGGTGATGTTGTAATTCGTCGTGATCGGGCAAGCGGGGCCAGGGGCGAGACAAAAAGAACGGTAAGTCCTTCCACCTGCAATTTTCCCAGCCCTGTACTCACAAAAAAAGCGAAACCTGCGCCCCGGATAAAAGCCCCGGGACCTGCCTGATGGCAGATCGGGTCGGCCGGGATCGATTGGAGCGCTTTAAGCTCACCCGCATATGCCGCCAGTTGCCTTCCATACATCTCCTTTTCGAGCTGCCCCATGGCCCGATATGTTTTAGCTTCATCTTGAAGGCGATCTTTTCGTGAGTTGTCATAAGATTTCCAGTGCAATATCGGAAATTCGGGGGAGCGGATGCAACATCCGGGCGTTCGGCTACGACCTTAGGGTTATGTGGAAAAACTACTTCACAGTCGCCTGGAGGAATCTCCTGAAGAATAAGCTCTATTCCCTGGTGAACATAGCCGGATTGTCTACGGGGATGGCTGTAGCCATGATCATCGGGCTGTGGATATACGATGAAGTCAGTGCGAACCGGCAATTTAAGAATTATAACCAGCTGTACGAGGTAATGATGCATCAGACTTTTGATGTGGTACGCGGCACCCAGCAGGCGTTACCGTATCCTCTCGGCGAAGAGTTGAAGACTAAATTTCCCGATTTCAAGGGCGTGGCGATGTGCGACTGGGGTTCACAGCGATCGCTGGTGTATGGAGAAAAGAAAATAAGCAAGTTCGGGCATTTTATCGGCGAGGATGCGGTGGACATGTTTTCGATGAAGATACTCGAAGGCGACAGGCACCCGTTACATGACCCCTATTCCATCGTATTGACCGACGAGACGGCAAAGATCCTATTCGGGAAGGAAGATCCGATCGGCAAGGCGGTCAAACTGGACAACCAGACGATGCTCAAAGTGACGGCGGTCGTGGAGAAGCAGCCTAAGAACAGCAGTCTCCAATACGACTACCTTATTCCTTTTCAGCTGAACGAGCTTATCTACCCCTGGATCAAACAATTTCATAAGACGAATTGGGGAAATAACTCCTGGGAGGCGTATGTGCAGCTGAATGATAATGCAAACCCGGATGCGGTGCAGCGAAAGGTGAAGAACGTGGTCATCTCCCATTTCACCGATGAGAATACCCTGAAGCATATCAAACCGGAGCTAATCCTGCATCCTATGTCGAAATGGAGATTGTACAGCGATTTTGAGAATGGGATCAATACCGGCGGCTTCATCAAGTATGTCCGGATGTTCGGGATCCTGGGTTTTATCGTCCTGTTTATCGCCTGTATCAATTTCATGAATTTAAGCACCGCGCGTTCAGAAAAACGTGCCAAGGAAGTGGGGGTGAGGAAAGCCGTCGGGTCGGGCCGGAAACAACTGATCAGCCAGTTCCTCGGCGAGTCGTTATTGATCTCCGGAATTGCTTTCGTTCTCGCGCTGGCCATCGTATTCATCTCGCTGCCCTATTTCAACAAACTCACGGATAAGGACATGAGCCTCCAGATCACGAGTCCGTTGTTTTGGATCGTGATGCTGGCATTCACCGCCGTGACGGGTCTGCTGGCCGGAAGTTATCCCGCCTTTTATCTTTCATCTTTTAATCCCGTCAGGGTGCTGAAGGGGCATCTGCAAGCGGGGAAAAGCAGCTCGTTGCCCCGAAAGATCCTTGTTGTCGTTCAATTTGCCAGCTCGGTCGTGCTGATGATCGGCACCATTATAGTCAATCAGCAGATACAGTTCGGAAAAAATCAGCCCATCGGCTTCAACAATAAGGGCCTGATCTCGGTGTACTGGTCGGATGATATCGGAAAGAACCGGGACTTTATTGAAAATGAGTTACTCCGGACGGGGGTCGTCAGCTCGGTCACGCAAAGCAATTCGCCACCTTCCGAGATATACAGCAACAATAATGGCTGGGAGTGGAAAGGCAGTACGCCTGTGGAAAAGGCCGGGTTGTTCTCGACGATCACTACCACTTATCATTATACCCAAACGCTCGGTATCAAACTCGTCGCCGGACGAGACTTTAACAAGGATTTCGCCTCCGATTCGAACGGGGTCATTCTGAATGAGGCCGCGGTCAAACGGATGCGGCTAAAGAACCCGGTTGGAGAAGTTTTGAAATGGAACGATAAACCGATGGTCGTGCTGGGTGTGATCCCGGACATCCAGATGGAATCACCTTACCGGCCGATCTCTCCCCTGACCATTGTTTTCAGCAAAGGCTGGGTTGGATGCCTGGATATCCGGATCAATCCTAACGTGCCGGTATCGAAGGCCATCGCTCGTATTAAACCCATATTCGATAAATACAATCCGGCCTATCCCTTCGAATACCATTTTGCAGATGAGGAATATGCGAAGAAATTCAATTACGAAGAATTGGTGGGCAATCTTGCGGGGATCGTTGCCGCGCTTGCCATCTTTATATCCTGTCTCGGCCTTTTCGGTCTTGCCTCCTTCACAGCGGAACAGCGGGTGAAAGAGATCGGGGTCAGAAAGGTACTGGGTGCCAGCGTATTCAATTTATGGCGTTTGCTGTCAAAGGATTTTGTTCTATTGGTGCTGATCTCCTGCGCCATCGCCAGCCCCATCGCCTGGTATTATATGAGGGAATGGTTAAAAGGGTATAAGATCGCAACGACGATCGGGCTGAGTACCTTTGTCTTTGTGGCCCTGATCGCGATGCTGATCACGCTGATAACCGTCAGTTTTCAGGCGGTGAAGGCAGCCATGGCAAACCCGGTTAAGAGTCTAAGGACTGAATAATGGAATTTTTTTTGCAGAAGAGCAAGCTCTTTGTATTTTGTCGGCCATGGGCCTATCCGACGATATCTCGCTGGCACAATGGTCGCTCGTGGACGAGTGGCGCGCGGGGAAATGGAAGACACTCGACTTTCCCCGTCTGGCGAGAAATGACTTCGATCTGAATGGAGTGGAATTCGTAAATACCCTCTTCGAAGTTCCTACCGAGGGTTATCTTAAACAGCTGAAACAGAATGCGGCAACACATGGCGTGACCATGGTGCTGATAATGGTTGATGAGGAGGGCGACGGCTGTTCCCCAACCCGCGAAGGACGGAGGGAGTTCGAAGTCTTCCATCGCAAATGGGTCGACATTGCGCACTATCTCGGCTGCCATGCCATCCGAACCAACTGCCGCGGTCCCCGGGCCGCTAATAAAGATGAGGCCTTACACTGGGCGGCCGAGTCCTATCGGCCCCTGTTAGACTATGCCCGACCCGCCGGTATCGACATACTGATCGAGAATCACGGCGGTCTTTCCAATGATGCCGAGTGGATGGTACGGCTTATGAAGGAGATCGGCGATCCCTTATTAGGCGTTTATCCGGATTGGCGCGAACCAGGGCCGGAGTTTGACAATTTTTCCTTCTTAGAAAAGACGCTCTCCTTTGCCAGAGGCATGTCCTACCGAAACCAGCCGACCGAGGAGCTGACCCTGAAGATGCTTGGGCTTTGCCGGGACGGTGGTTTCCATGGCTGGTATGGCATCGAATCCAGTGGCCGCGGGCAGATCCAACAGGGTATTCGCATCCTGAAGGAAAATGGAATTGGCCTGGGTTAAGGCGGCTGAAGCGATGTCGGCCGTGAAGAAAATGGCGGTTTTCCGGGCGGCGAAGAAAATGGTGATTTTTCTGGGCGGCGAAGAAATTGGCGTTTTTCCGAAATTTATTGCAACATTTGAATGACCACCCGGTCTAATCTTCCCGTGAACCATCAACCAGGGCAGCAATCCACAGACAGGCAGCTAGTCGAGCTGGTTCTAGGCGGCGACAGGCAGGCCTTCAGCCGCATCATCCTGGCGACGGAGGGGTTGGTGGCGCAGATCGTGTTCAGGCTGATCCCCAATGAAGAAGACCGGAAGGATGTCGCCCAGGACATCTATCTGAAAGTTTTTCACTACCTGAAAGGGTTCAAATTTCAGTCGAAGCTATCGACCTGGGTCGGGCGGATCGCCTATAATACCTGTCTGAACCGGCTGGATAAAAAGCAACCCGATCTCTGTATCGCACCGGCGCACGATGACGAGGGAAAAGAGGTTTTTCGGGCGGCTGAGGAAACCGACCGGCTGGTCCTGCAAAAAGAGCTAAGGGGACTTATCGCGCGAGAGATCGCCAGGTTGCCGCCGCTGTATCAGACGCTGATCGGTCTATATCATCAACAGGAGCTGAGCTACCAGGAGATTGGCGCGATCACCGGTCTGCCGGAGGGCACGGTCAAGAGCTATCTTTTTCGCGCCCGCAGGATATTAAAAGAAACCACCTTATCGCACTATAAAAAAGAGAAGCTATGAGTGAAAAGCATTTGAATGAAGACATGTTGCAACAATTCGCGCTGGAGCCGGCTTCCTGTCCGCCGAACGTTATTGCGCATCTCATGGAATGCCCGGAATGCTTTCTTGAAGCGACGGGGTATCACCAGCTGGGGCAAGCGCTAAAGGAACAGCCGGCGCCGGAGTTTGGTTTCGATCTCGCGGCAGCGGTAATGGGGCAATTGGAAACGGGACAAGGGGCGGCAGCTCCAATGGAGGAAGTGGCGGAATTGCGGCCGGAGGTGGGGGGGATGGGAGCTCCGACGGGGGCGGCGGTTTTGGAAACGCCGAAGGGGGTGGTGGTGACCGTTAGAGAACCGAGACGTATCTCACGCGTCATTGTCCCTGTGGTCATCGCGATCGTGGCTGCTTTACCGGCGTGGTTATTCCGGAGGACGGCTTATTTCGTTTTTGCGGATGTGTCGGAGGCGATTGCGTGGATAATCCTGGCTGCCGCGGGAATTGCGGTGGTGTTCACCGTGTACAAATACTATCGCAGATATCAACAAGTCCTTCATCTCATAAATTGATAAAACATGAAAAAAGCCTTTCTATTCGCGACCTTTTTGGCCGGAAGCGTGGCGACTTACGCTCAGGATAAGCCCGAACCTTTAGTCAACAGGGAATTACTTTTCAACATCCTGAATACCTGTTCCTTGGTCTTTGTCGTCTACCTGATCGCCAATTTCATCGTCAGGATCGTCAAGTACAGTTTCGACTACCGTCTGAAGAGCAAGATCGTCGACAAGCAAACGCAGGAAGGTATTGTCAGCCAGCTCGTCCAACCTGAGAAGACCAATACCAGGCGCGCGATCCTTCAATGGTTTTGCACCTTGCTGGGAGTCGGCATCGGCTTCACCATTATGACCGTCACGCAGCCGCTTGGACTGCATTCGCTGGCGATCATGGCCTTCAGTGTGGCGGCAGGCCTCGGCAGCTATTATTATTTTGGCAAACAGGTAAATGACTGATCGTATGAAACTAACCTTTTTCCTGATCGCCCTTTTCCTGGTCCTGGTGCGTCTCTGTCTGCCCGGATTGCACTTGTGGCATCATGGACCCAATGACGGTACTATCGTTGTATCCGGAGATGATTACAGGGAAGAAGTAAAATGGTCGGGCAAGTGTCGTCTCAGCGACGATGAACGGTCCATTGCCGAGATGAAGCCGGGCGGATACCTGAAGTTCAAGGAGAACGATACCACCTTTTTGGCGGAAAGCAATATGCAGGGGGAGATAAGCTATACGCTGTATAACGGTCGCGAATACCTGAATGCCAGGGATACGGCCTTCATCGCCGCGCAGATCCGCAAGATGATCGGGCTGGGACTCTTTGCCGATGGCCGGGCGGAGCGGATACTGAAAAAAGGCGGAAACAAGGCGTTATTGGCTGAGATAGCACGGATGCGGATCGAAGGGGTTGGATCGCCATACGTCAATCTGCTCCTGAAAAGCGACAGCCTGACGGCTGAGGAGCGGATCGGGCTATTGCGGCTGGTGGCACGCGACGGCGACAACGGTGCGGCAGGAAGAGTCCTCAGGGCATTCAACAGGGAACAACTACGTGATTCGGCAGTCGCCCTGGCCTGGCTGGGGGATGTGGAAGAGATGAACGACGCAGGGGCAAGAAGAGAAGTGCTGGTTAATTTTCTAAGATCGGATACCGTGAACGGCTCGTGGCTGCAGGCCGGAGTGTATGACTCGATATTGGTGAGCACCGGCCGCTGGGACGCCGAATTCGATCAAAAGGCCGTCTATGAAATGCTGACGGTGCTACCCGGGAAGACGGAAAGCCAGTGGATCGCGCTGATCAGGACCGTGAGCCGGTTGGCAGACGACATGCAAAAAAGCGAGCTTCTTCAAAAGATATGGTCGGCCGGGCCAAAGAGCGAAGCTTTAAAAGCCGAATTTATACAGGCCGCGCTGACCATTCACGATGACTGGCAATATGGCAAGGTTATGCGGGTGATCGAGTGATGCGTCGGGCGAAGTGATGAAGGGTCGCCGGCGGGGGCGTTATAATGGTACAAAACTTGCTAAATTTAGGGCATGAAAACCGCAACTCACCACCTTGCCGCTGCTGTACTTGTCTTGCTTTGTTCCTCTTTTACTGTCCACGAGACGCCGCCTTCTGCTGCGGAGGTCGTGAAGCAGGCCTGTACAGAAGCATCGGCCAGCCATAAGAAGGTCATGATCCTTTTTCATGCCTCCTGGTGTACATGGTGTCACAAGCTCGATACGATGATGGCGAGTCCCGAATGCAAATCGCTGTTCGACGATTCTTATGTCATCCGGCATCTGACCATCGCAGAGACACCGGAAAGGAAGGCCGAGGAAAATCCCGGCGCCGAGGCACTGTATGAAAAGTATGCCGATCAGAATTCCGGCATCCCCTTTTTTCTCATCATGACAGCCGATGGGACTGTCATCGCGGATTCGCGTATCAAGCCACATGGCGCGAAACCCGGGTCATCCGGCGATAATATCGGGTACCCGGCATCGAAAGAAGAGGTTGGGTATTTTATACGGGTTCTACATGAGACGTCTGGTCTCACGACCTCTCAGTTGAGGACTATACGGGAAAAATTAAGTAAGAAGTAGGCGGACGAGGCTGGGGTGGGCGCCGCAGGGGATAGGAGGGGTCGGCTGGGGTCGTCGCCGGGAGGTGGGGCGATGTTGTCAATAGTCGTATCTTGTGTGCTATGCTTAAGATATTTCTTGTTCTCTGGCTTTGCCTGACATATCGTGAAGGCTTCACGCAATCATTATTCGTGGGGGCCGGCGACAAACATATTTCTTATGAAGGGAGGATACGGATGACGAAGGATGTTGTCGAGCTGATCTGGCCCGGCACTTCGGTCAGGATCGATTTCGAGGGTACGGGGTTATCCGGTGAATTGAAGGATCAGGATACGTCCAATTATTACAATATCAT
>DASYSV010000486.1:0-8380 GCA_036010185.1 Puia sp. | reverse complement strand
TTTAAACGCCCAGATAAACCTTACCCATGAAATTTCGATCTTTGGAATTGTCGACAATCTTACCAATTCCTTAGGGCTTACGGAAGGTAATCCACGCGCAGGTGAGATCGAAAGCGCAGAAGCGAATTCGTATATATTTCTGGCGCGCCCGCTGCTAGGAAGGAGTTTTAAAGTTTCTTTACGGTATAAGTTCTGATAGTGAAAAGAGGCTTTTTGCCGTGTCATTCACTCCGGAGGCTCCTGACAGGATCGGTCAGCGCGGCGCGAATGCGCTCATCAGCCAACCGGCGACCGGTGCCGCGATGAAAAAAGAGAAAGCAATGAGTGTAATGAAGTCCCTTGCCAGCAGGCTGGTCACCTGGATAACGGTTGCACCCAGCACGCGACGGATGCCGATCTCTTTCGTGCGGATCTGGGCAGAGTACGTAGCCAGGCCAAACAGACCGAGACAGGAAATGATAATGGCTACAATGGAGAAGAAGTCCGGGTCGACGAAGGCGGATGAGGTCTCGAGGAAGCTCGAGGACCCGGAAGTTGTCAATAGTCTCTCCCAGCGCGGAAGAATGAGGGTTGCCTGGGCGACCCCGGGAATAGATTGTCGCGCCAGGCAGTTAGGAGGTTGAGGCGTATCATTCGGTTCTTAAACTTTTTACGGGATTGGCGAGCGTCGCTTTGAGCGCCTGGAGGCCGACGGTGATGAGCGCGATGCCGAAGGCAAGGATACCCGCCACGACAAAGGTCCACCATCCGATATCGATCCGGTAAGCAAACTCCCGCAGCCAGCTGCTCATGGCCCACCATGTCACGGGCACGGCGATCACAAAGGCGAGCGCGACCAGTAGCAGGAAATCCCGAGAGAGGATATAGAGCAGGTGTTGCACCGATGCTCCGAGCACTTTCCGGATGCCGATCTCTTTCGTACGCTGGATCACGTTATATGCAGAGAGCCCTAGCAGGCCCAGGCAGGCGATGAAGATGGCGAGGCCGGCAAAGAGACCGAAGACGGTACCAAACCGCTCGTTCTCGGCATATTGTCTCTCGAAGTGTTCGTCGAGAAAGAAATACCGGAAGGCGTCTGTCGGGAAGTAGCGTTGCCAGACGGCCTTGATCGCCGCGATCGTGTGAGGCATGTTGCCATTGACGCGGACCGAGTAGTAAGACGGCTCCGGAAGACGCAATACGATGGCCAGCGGATCGATCGCTTTCTGCAGACCCTGCTGGTGAAAGTCCGCGGCGACGCCGATGACATGGACCGTATCGATCTGGCTCTGATCTGCGTGAAGGGTCTCTCCTATCGCGTCTTCCGGCCTTGCATAACCCAACAATTTCAGGGCGGTCTCGTTGAGGATGACGCCTTTTTTATCGGTGGGATAGTCTTTCGAGAAGCTGCGGCCGGCGATGATCTTCAACCCGTAGTATTTAAAATAATCATAGTCGACACCAAGGTGGTGGATCATGTAATTCTTTTTTGGATTGCTACGAAGCCGTTGCCAGTCGGTCGCCCAGGTGATCTCGGTGCCGGGGATATCCGTGGTACCCGTAACCGCACTCACGTTCTTCAGGCTGAGAATATCCTGCCGGAATGCGGGATAAGTGGCGGTGTAGATCGAGTCCGAAAGCGTGCTGACGCCGTTGACCACCAGGGTTTGGCTGATATCGACCCCCAACTCGCGGCTCCTCATGAAGTGCACCTGCTTATAGACGATGATCGTACCTGCAATGAGGAGGATGGAGGCCGCAAATTGGCCGATGATGAGCGCCTTGCGGAGAAACTGGCCGCCGGCGGCATTCTTGAACAGCCCTTTCAGGACGGTTACAGGATGATAGCGGGAGAGAACGAAAGCTGGATAAATGCCGCTAAGCAGGGTGCCCGCCAGAAAAAGTCCGGCAAAGATCTCACAGTAGGTGAGTGGGATAGTGCGGATGGTGCGGCCGGTGAGTTGGTTGAACAGAGGGTTGAGCGACCACGTGATGGCGATGGCCAGTACACATGCCAGGCCATTTAGCAGGAGACTTTCGACCATGAACTGTCGGATCAGATGGGTACGCAGCGCGCCGAGGACCTTGCGTACCCCGACTTCGCGGGCGCGCTCAAGCGAGCGGGCGGTCGCCAGATTGATATAATTGATCCAGGCGATCACGGCAATGAAGAAGGCGATCAGGAACAGGAAAGAGACGGAGCTTCCATCGCCGTTGGCTTCGGCCTCCTCGTCAAAATGCGAATCGAGATGAATATCGGTGAGTGGGAAGAGTTGGAGAAGGTTATAGTCTTTGTTGGCCTTGTGTGCGGGGAATGAATTGTAGTGGCGGTCCATGAAATCAGGCAGTCTGGCCTGGAGGGTATGCCAGTCGGAGCCCGGCTTCAGCCGGATATAGGTATAGTAATCGTTCCAGGACCAGGCTGTCTGGGTGAAGTCTTCGGTGGTGTTACCGAAGTTCATCCAGGCCTTCAGCGTCGGATACGAGAACAGGATATCGGGCCTTATATGTGAGTTGTCAGGGAGGTCTGCAAAAACACCGGTGACTTCGACAGGCCGGCGTCTGCCTCCGTCTTCATTGTAGAGCGTCTTGCCGACGGGGTTGTCGTTACCGAAATATTTTTTTGCGGTGGTTTTGTTGAGGATGACTTTTGCCGGACCGATGAGCGCTGTGGCCGGATCTCCTTTCACGAGGTGCAGGTCCAGTATCCCGATCGCTGCCGCGTCGGCGGCATAGCTTTTCTCCTCGTGGAACCGGACGTTATTCGAAGGGTTGGTCAATTGACCGTCTGCCCTATAGAGGCGGCAAAAGGACTGGATCGCCGGGAAGTCCTTTTTTAGGGCCGGTCCGACCGCCGGTGAGGTCGTGGCCCATCTTGCCGCGAAGTGGTTATTCTCGTAATCATTCTCCTGAACGCGAAAGATGTTTTTGGCGTCCGGGTTATAGCTGTCGAAGGACCGCTCGTAGCCGACGTATTCGAAGATCAGGAGACAACAGGAGATACCGATGGTCAAGCCGAGCAGGTTGAGGATCGAGTACCCCCTTCGCTTGGCGAAGTTGCGAAGTGCGATGTGCAGGAAGGACCTGAGCATGGGAGGGAGGGTTTATGCGGGTCTGGCGGCAAACGGGGTGCCGATATGAGATGGGGGTGGTTTTCATTCAGTTAGGGTATTTGCGTTGCCGGGATGTTCGGTTTTGATACAAGGCGTGGACGGTGGTGATACAAGCGGGGGGCGGCGGCTGCCGGGGGATGGGTGGGGGGCATCGGGTGGGGCGGGTTAGCCGTAGAGAACAAAAAAGCGAGTCGTATACAACTCGCTGATTTAAAAGTAGGGAAGACAGGATTAGCTCCGCGGATCACCATGACTTCTATCTTTTGGCTCTCACCATGACCGCACCGTCCCCATTGGCCCGCCTGCCCGCGCAGGTGTCTTCCAGGACGGACGCCCTGGCCGAGTCATCGGAAAGCCATGTTACATTGTATTTTCCCCAATATTGGAGACCGCATGAACTATCGGCGAAGGCCACGGTATTCCCGGTCACCTTATATTGGCCTCCCACCTTCCACTTTTGGCCGGTGAAAGTGGCCTCGAAGGTTCCGTTATTCCTGAACACCATATGACCTTTTGGCCCGTTTCCATAAGAGGCATTCCAATGCCCGACCAGATTATGCCCTGCCAAAGTCAATCCCAAACCGATCGCCGCGAATAGCGGGAAAACAAGAAGATTCTTTTTCATGTGTTTTGTTTATTATGGTTTTGTCAAATACCACAGCGGCTCGGCGTCGCCGGGGTTGTTATCCGAAAGGTTTCCGACGATGATATTGTGTGTGCCGTTGACGGAACCGGTAAACGTGAAGTTGATGATATTAAACTCGGTATACTTCATCGTCACCGTCGTACCGCTGACCGTATAAGTCCCGAACGTCACTACCTGGCCGGCCGTGTCCGCCAGTGCGGGGCCCAATGCAGTATCGTTCAATGAAAGCGCCTGGTACATCCGGAAGGTCCCGTCGGTTTTGAAAAGCACGTTGGCGTTCCAATAGTCTTCCGCGGGGTCTTCTTTATAGGTCCAGAACCCATCGATCCAGCCGCTCGCGGACGAAGACCGGTCTTTGCTGTCCTTTTTACAGGCGGGCAGCAGTATGAGCGCTGCCAATGCCCATTTTTTCCAGCTCTTCATTGCAAAAGGTTTTAAAGTTTGTTTTTTAATTGTTCAGCGGCTTGCTTCAATCCGTCCAGGGCATGACTATCGAGCCCGAGCCCGTCCCGCAGCCGTTTGAATATTCCGCCCGCGGCCTCCTCAGGGGCGCCGCCACCCGTCAGCTGATCGATCCCCTGGTTCGAAAGGATCGATGCCGCGGTGTTTAGCAGATCGCTGCCCGCTTCTTTTATTTTTTCCGTGTCCGGATTCCCGCTGGCCATCGACTGTATCACAGTCTCGATATCGGTCTTGATCCGGTTAGTGTTCAACGGGTCATTCGCTGGCCCGGTCGGTGTTTGATCAAAAAGTCCCATATAGTTTAGTTTAAAGTGACAAGTTTGCCATGCTGCGCCGGAATCGCTCCGGGCTTCAGCGACGTGATGGTATTGATCTGGGCCGCAGGGATCTCGACTACCCGGATGACCGCCGGGATATGGTTTTGCGCATAACCTGCGGCGATATTCGATGACGTGGCGCTTAGATAGATATAGAAACCCGCATCGTCGAAATTCGACGTGAGGCTGACCTGCGCCTGCGCGGATACGCCGTTAATCGTGTAGTTGGTAACAAACGATGCCGGCAGCTCTATCCAGGCTGTCATGCCGGCGTCCGTCGCCGTGTCATTCGGCCCCCCGAGAAAATACCGGATATACGCCAGGACAACCCCATTGTCGACCACCGTCTGCGGGATCGTGAAACCCGTGGTTTGCGCCACCGAATTATTATAAGGAAGCATGATCTCTTCCCATATCGGACCGCCCCCTGCTAAAACGATCGGCACCACCCAGTTGTAGGGAAGATTGTGCTGCACCCTGTTCACAAAATCATACGTAATGGTATTGTTGACCTGCAGCGACAAACCCGTCGCCGGCCACCCGGTACTTGTCTTCGGCCCATACATGATCGCATGTGTGTCATCGATATAATAGTCGCCTACTGCCCCGATATTGGCCGCGGGCGCACCGCTGCCGCTGTAGATGACGCTGCCCGCTTTGCCTGCCGCGCCTGCGGCGCCGGTGGCACCCTGAGCTCCCTGTGACCCTTGCGGGCCCTGTGGTCCTTGTGGACCTTGGGGGCCTTGTGGACCTTGGGGGCCTTGAGGGCCTTGTGGGCCGGGGGGGCCCTGTGGGCCGGGAGGTCCCTGTGGGCCGGGAGGTCCCTGTGGGCCGGGGGGGCCCTGGGTACCACTGCCACCGCCGAGCGCTATCGGCTGGCCCCAACCGTTAGCAGTTTTCGGACCATAGAAATTGCCGGTACTCCTGTCGATATAGTAGTCTCCGATATTGCCGAGATTGGCGGCCGGTGCCCCGGTCCCGGCAAAGATCTGACTCCCTGCTACACCCGAGGGCCCGGCCGGTCCCTGTGGTCCCTGTGCCCCCCGCAACAGCATCGGCGTTCCCCAGCCATTTGCCGTCTTCGGCCCATACAACTCATAGTTGGTCTTGTCGAGATAATAATCTCCGATATTCCCAAGGGTCGTAGCCGGCGCTCCGCTGCCACTGAAGATCTGGCTTCCGCTTTTACCGGTAGCCCCTGCCGCACCCTGTGATCCCTGAGGTCCCGATGGTCCTTGCGGTCCCTGTGGCCCCGATGGTCCCTGTGGTCCTTGTGGTCCGGATGGTCCTTGTGGCCCGGCAGGACCCTGCTGACCGGACCCACCCTGTCCATTGGTCAGATTCAACGGGGTACCCCAGCCCGCATCGGTCTTGGGACCATACAAATTGCCCGTACTCTTGTCGAGATAATAATCGCCGTCCTGTCCCAGCGATGGGGACGGCGCTCCGGTACCGGCATATATCTGACTGCCATCCTTACCCGCGGGTCCTGTTGCGCCAGGAATACCCTGCGGCCCCTCCTTTGCGCAGGATGTGAGCAGCGAACAAGCCGCCAGCACCAGCAACGCCGCTATCACAAGAGAACAAATCTTACTTTTCATGACTGCTATTTTTAGGGAATCGTTATATGAACAGGTGTACTCATCGCGGAAACTGCTGACCGGTCGCGGTATACCACTTTGATGGCATAGTCATATCCGCCGTTACCGGCCTCATCGTCCTCCCCCGAGGATACGTCCTTATCAAAGGAGTGCCAGGCGCTCAATGCACCGTGATTGAAGCTCCGGTAGACCACAAAAAAATAATCGCCTTTGCCCTTATACTGCCAGCTAAACCGGACATGATGACGCTTGTCATCCAGCCGGACCTGCAAACCGGAGGGAGCCGCCAGGCTGTCTGTCGCATGGTATACCGCATGCACCGGTGACGACCATTCGGACCGCACACCGGTACTGTCTATCGTTCGCGCCGTATAATAATAATCGGTGTTGACGCTGATCGTGTCGTCAAAAAAGAGAGACCGTCTGTTCCAGTCCTGGGCCATCTTTCCGACCAATGCATATTGAGCAGGTGGACCGGCGACCGGCGTATTCGGTTGACCGGCACCTGGCGTCTTCGGTTGACCGGCACCTGGCGTATTCGGCACACCGCGCATCCGCGCGATCTCATAGCCGGCAGCACCCTCGCTCCGGCTTTCGATCCATTCGACCGTCACCCGGCGGGCGGCAACCGTAATGGTTCCCGCAAGGGGCGCCGACGGCGGCACGACCACCAGCTTCTTCAACATCGCCGGCGCCGAATAGGCCGAATGGTTATTGCTGTTGTCGACCGCTACCACGGAGTACCATACCCGCCTGTTCAACGACCGCATTGAAACGGTATCGACAAAACCGGTGTCGGCCAATAACACGTGTGTCACCTGCGCAAACTGGTCCCTCGCGCCATACGCGAAATATACTTTGTACCCTTTCAGATCGGGTTCATGATTGGCCGCCCAATGCAGCCGCACTACACCCATCGAATCGATCGACCCGGCCACCCGCACCGGCGCCGCCGGCGGGACCGTATCCGTGAGATAACCCGGGAAAGCACCCGAAGCAGCGACATTCTTTGCCGTGTCGACTGCGACGATCACATAATAATTGGGCAAATGCGCAACCCCGGCAGAATCGGTAAAAACCCGTGTCTCTTTCGGTAACATGTATTTGGTCAGTGGATAGAATGGACCTTTGACGCTATTCCCTTTGCTGATATAATACCCGGCGAGGTCGGGGCTCGACACGCGCTGACTCCATACTATCCGCAATTGCGATCCCATCGTGTTCCGAACCGAATCGATCACCGGCGCCACAGGCGGCGTCAGATCTCTGCCCTCTACTGCGACGGGTGCCGACCACGGGCTCCACTCTGCAAATGCGTCGATCCCCCGCACCCGGTACAGATAGGGATGATAGTCCCGCGGCAAACTGTCCATAAAGACCTGGTGATCTCGCATGAGGGCCTCGATCTTTAAAATCGTCGTATCCTTGCTGCCTTTTACCGCACCCGGGACCTGCGGTACCTTATCGGGGCTGAGATAAGGCGCCTTGTTCAAGACTACCCAGGTCTTGCCTCCGTCATCGCTGCGCCCGATGTCATACGCGCTGAAATTGCCCCGCTGTCTGCGGTTCCAGTGAAGCTCGGATTTGCGGTCGAACCCAAAACCCTGCAACCCGTCCGGCGGCGGGATCGGGGTCGCGTTGTTATCGACGACAAAGGCCGCCGATGAATCGACCACATAGTCCTTCGTAGCGCCGCACACCGTGATCACATAGATATAGTCCGATCCCTTTCTCACATTTCTGTCTACCCATCTTAGCGCAATGGCGCTTGCAGTCGCGGGCGAGAAATCTGCTGCCTGCATCGTAAACGAATACCGGAAGTTCAACGCTTCATGCGCTTGTTTCACCTTTTTTTCAAACCCGTACGGCGCCTCCTTCGTCATCTGAAAGTCCTTGCCATACAAGGCCTGCGCCGCAACCCCCGCATATTTATCGTTGGGGCCGATCGTCGCCATCATTTGTTCCAGCGGCAATGGACGCAACCCCGGGCTCAAGACCGTAGTCACGGGATGCGCGCGGTCACTGTAATCGATCCGCACGATCCGGTAACCCGAATCATTCCCCATCAACCAGGCGACAGGATCCATCGGCGCCCACCGGACGACGATCGAGTCGGCATATGCTTTGGCCAACATCCGCACATGCAGATGCTTTGGTCCGGTGGTCCTGGCCGTCTTTTTAACCTGGCACCATGCCCCGAGCCCCGTCAGTAACCATAATATGATCGATAACTTTTTCATTTTTGTACTTTCATGATTGTAT
>DASYSV010000465.1:0-6561 GCA_036010185.1 Puia sp. | reverse complement strand
TGGTTAGACTATCGGTGAAGAAGGTAAAGGTCATTTCTCCGGAGTTGCTTAGACAATCAAGACTGTAGATAGTGCTGGTTGTGCCGGGATAGAGGGTTTTGCTACATCCCAATTGATAAGCGGTGGGCGATTGACTGTCGGGGTCTTTAATGGAGGTTGTTACCGCGGCACCATTCACCGAATAGGACATCGTTGCGACGCCGGGGCCGCTTCCCTGGGTTCCGGATTGTTCGTTGGCGATCATTGCGTCTGCGATAGACTGCTTTAGACAGGATGAGAGAAGCAGGATCGCTAGTGAGGGTACCAATAATTGTTTCATCGCCCAATATTTATTGCGCATTGTCTCTGTTTCCAAAATGTAAATAAAAAGATAAACCCAGACTTACATAATTGTCGGACCCGCCGTGATCGACAATGGTCTCATAACGCAGATGCAGGTCAAGCGGGGTATTGCCGATCGAAAATAAATAGCCGGTGCCCGCCGCCAGTACCAATCCATGAAACGTAAGGTTTTTCGTGTATCCATCTACGTTGACAGACGACACTCCATATATATTATAACCGATCTGGGGTTCGACATAGAGTCCCATCCCCGTTCCATTCAGCGAATAACGATAGCCTACTTTTATCGGCACGACGGCCGTCCCATCACCGCTACCTCCATCATTCAGAAAGAACGCATTTGCACCGAGCTCCAGTGTGACATCGCTGGCCTGAGAAACGGTAAATACTCCTTTGACATATGCGCCGACTCCATAAGAATAATTGCTCGTATTAGGTCCGACCATTTTCATGATCCCCAGTTGGGCTTCTGCACTCGCAACTGTCAAGAATAAGATGGTTGTTAATATTCCTTTCAACATAGCTTTAGATTGGATCATTGAGATCGGGTCCCAAGATATAAGTTTACGTGCAGATATGCAAACCACTCTCTAACTGCTTAGCTATTGGGGGATTTGAGGAGAGAAGGGGACGCGGTCATTTAGAAACTTGATGTTATAATACCCGTTTTGAATCGGCTGGGCGAAGATGAAATACACCATCCACCCTTTGCCGTCGCGCGTGATGTGGATCGTGCGATCCTGGAGCGGTATGGTGTCGCGGGCGTCGGGAGTGTCGTAATGGTGAACGATGGAAAAGGGGCCGACATGTTTGAAAAAGATGGAATCCTGCAGGGCCTGGGCGGCGGGGATGAAAAGCTGAAATTCGCCTTTGACGAACTCCTGAATCGAGTTGATCTTTCCGCCTTCGGCTTCTTTTCGCCAGTCCCAGAGGACATAAGAGTGTTTGGCGGTGTCGCCGGAAAAAAAGAGGAACGTGCGGCTATTCAGCATTTTGCCGAAAAGGATGGTCTCGAAGTCTTCGGTATTGATATACCCATCGCCGAGATAGTACGGTTGATAAAGGTTTTGAAACCTGTCGGCGAGGGTTGAAAAATAGATCACATTGCCGTGGTGATCCGACAATAGCAGGTATTCGACTTCGATAAGGGGGCTCTCGACGGTGGCAGCGATGAGTTGCCGGGATTCGAGGTCCTTATGACCCTCTCCGCCGACCTTTGTCACCTTACGCACATACAACTCATAAGTGCTGTCCAAAAAAATGCTGCGATAGTCCTCGGGCGGGACATCGCCTTGCCGGCCGAACAAATAATAGTTGTGTTTGCAGCCAAACGCCGGGAAGAGGAGCAAGATTAAAAGTACCTGTCTCATTGCACTCCGATTTGATTATTCGAATAGGTGTAATTCACGTCATAGGCAAACCAGGATGGATAGGGAACGATATGAAAGGTGTTGAAGATGGCGGAATGGATGTAGGCCTGCATATCCAGCCTGACAACATTATAAGACTTTAGCGAAACCCCGAGACCGGTCTGCCGGTTGGCCACCGAAAAGCTCCAAAGACTCTTGTTGTAGAACTTCTGGGACTCGTCGTGATAGTTCATATACGAAAGATAAAGCTGGTTCGAAAGCTCGAATGCGTTTCGCGTATAGCCGGTAAACTTGTGATAGGAGAGCGAGATGGAGGACAGCGCCGTGTTTTGGGGCAGATCGACCGCGATGACCCCACCACCGGTATAATACCGGTCCGACCGATCGCCGAGATAGGTTTGGCTCATCGGGGGACCGCCGTCATTGTAGTAACAAAACTGGAACCTGCTTGCATGAAGGTTGATAAATCCTATTCGTTGACTCTTCTTGTGAGCGTCGGTCGTAAAGATCAGATTGGTGCCAACACTCCCGGAATAATCGAAGGGGTTTTGTAACGCAGGATGGATAAAATCGGCAAAATAATAAAGCGGGATATTCCGGTTGGCAAGGGCTTCGGTTTGGACAAAACGATTCGGCCAACCCATAGTGACCGTCAGCGAAGTGATGGCATCCAAACAAAAACCTCCATAATAATCCTTCCGGTTGCTGCTGCCAAAACCGCCGTTATAAAACTCGAATTCCTGGTTGATAGTTGGATAGATCCAGCTGTCGAGGAAAACGGCGCCCACTCCGGCATTGCCTGCCAATCGAAGGATGGGGTTAGGTTTGGGCTGGCCGCCGCCAAATTCGAGCGAAGCCCTGACCGAAAATCCGATCTCCATCCGGTAGTCGTTCCTGACGGTTTTCAGGTCCGTTTGCCCCCATCCCGACAGCGGGAAAGAAGATAGGATCCACAACACTCGCAGCTTTCTCGTTAGCGTATGCATGTGAAAATAAATGTCCAACTAATACGGAGGTCCAAAAAAGGTAAAAAGACCCTATTTTCGGCGGCTGACCGGACCCCGCGGCGGGCACGGAATTCTTGCCCGGGTGCGCGGATTTTCATAAATTACGACATGTTCTCTTTCCTCCCGAAACGATTGCTAATTGCAGTGGTGCTGCTGGCGGGGGCGGCACTGGTATGCTGGCGGGTTATCAGGCCGGCACGCAGGGTGGATTTCAACACCCAGGTGAAGCCAATCATCAACTCAAAATGTATCACTTGTCATGGCGGGGTGCGGGCGAAGGGTGGGTTCAGCCTGCTGTTCCGGGAGGAAGCTTTTGCAAAGACGGCGTCGGGGAAACCGGCGATCGTGGCGGGCGATCCGGATCATAGCGAGATGATCCGGCGGATCACAAGCAAGGACCCCGAGATACGGATGCCGTATAAGCATGAGCAGCTGACGAAGGAAGAGATCGATGTACTGCGGGATTGGGTCAGGGAAGGCGCGCCGTGGGGGGAACATTGGGCCTATAAGCCGGTGACGGCGCCGAATGTGCCGGGGTTGAACGATGCATGGGTCCGGAATGATATCGACAAATATGTGCTGCGGAAATTGGAGACGGAGAAATTGAAGCCGGCTGCGGAGGCGCCGAGGGCAGAGTTGCTGAGACGCGTGAGCCTGGACCTTACCGGGTTATATCCGTCTGACGGGGTGGCGAAAGCCTATCTGAACGGAAGCGATCCGCAGGCGTACGGGATGCTGGTGGACAGCCTGCTGGCTTCGCCGCATTTTGGGGAGAAGTGGGCGGCGATGTGGCTGGATCTGGCGAGATATGCGGATACGAAAGGATATGAACGGGATGACTCGCGGAATATCTGGCGATACAGGGACTGGCTGATAAAGGCTTTCAATACGGACATGCCTTACGACAGATTTATCACGGAGCAATTGGCGGGGGACCTGATGCCGCATCCGACGGATGCTGACTATATCGCTACCGCATTCCATCGCAATACGATGACCAACGACGAAGGGGGAACGGATAATGAGGAATTCCGTACGGCGGCGGTTCTGGACAGGGTCAATACCACATGGGAAGCGCTGCTGGGCACCACGTTCGCCTGCACGCAATGTCATAGCCATCCTTATGATCCTTTCCATCATGAAGAATACTACCAGTTCATGGCCTATTTCAACGATACGCGGGATGAGGATTCCTATGCAGATTATCCCTTGCTGCGCACTTTCAACGATTCGGACCAGACCCGGCTGAATTCCGTGGTGAGCTGGGTTTCGCGGGAAGGAAGCGCGGACCAGGCGGCGGCGATAAAAAAACTACTTCGCACGTGGCAGCCGGCGATCAATTCGCTCACGTGTGATCAATTTGTCAACAGCGAGCTCGAGGATACAAAATGGCTTGCCTACCGGAACAACGGGTCGGCACGGATGAAGGCCGTGGATCTGAAAGGCGATGACAATTGGCTGATCTTCCGCTGGCGGACTGAGGCTCCGGGGGGCGACTGGGCCATTCACATGGACAGTGTACGCGGTCGGGTAATCGCGTCGGCCAGGGTGGAGGCGAGTGGCGACTGGAAGATAGCCGCGGTGCCGTTGAAGGTTGAACATGGTGTTCATGATCTCTACGTTACCTATTTCAACCCGCAGCTGCGGAAGCCTGACGACAAAGGACTGGTGTTCGACTGGTTCTGTTTCACGCGGCAGCTGCCAGGCTCAGGGCGGCCTGGTTTTAAAGAAGCGGAAACCGCATTCTGGACGCTGATGACGAAGAATGTGCCGACCACGCCGATCATGATGGATAATCCGGCGGACATGCATCGGGTTTCGAATGTTTTTGAACGGGGGAACTGGCTGGTCAAGGGACCGGTCGTGAAGCCGGGTGTTCCGGCTTCGTTGCGTGCGTGCATGCCGGCGAATGCGCCTGCAAACCGTCTCGGGCTGGCTATGTGGATGACGAGCAAGCAAAATCCGCTGGTGGCCCGTACGATGGTCAACCGGGTCTGGGAACAGTTGTTCGGTACGGGAATTATCGAGTCGGTGGAGGACCTGGGGACGCAGGGCAGCCCGCCGACACACCGGGAATTGCTCGATTATCTTGCCTGGAAATATGTGAACGACGACCAGTGGAGCTTGAAAAAACTTCTGAAAGAAATCGTGATGAGCGCTACCTATCGGGAGGACTCGCGGGTGACGGAGGAGTCGCTGAAGGCCGATCCTTTCGACCGGCTTTTTACACGCGGGGCACGGGTGCGGCTGAGCGCCGAAGAATTGAGGGACCAGGACCTTTGTATCAGCGGGGATCTCGACCCGCAGATGTATGGGCCGAGTGTGTTCCCGTTCCAGCCCAAGGGCATCTGGAACTCGCCCTGGAATGGAGCGGAATGGGTGGCCAGCACTAACGGCGAGCAATACCGGCGGGCGATGTATACGTTTTGGAAACGGACGGCATCCTATCCTTCGATGATCTCATTCGACGCCACTTCGCGGGAGCTCTGTACGCCGCGGAGGATCAGGACAAACACGCCATTGCAGGCGCTGGTCACGCTTAATGATACGGTCTATCTCGACCTTGCGAGACATTTCGCGCGCCGGCTGGACAGCCTCGCGGCGGATGATCCTAAACGGGAGATAGAGGCGGGATATCGGAGGATGTTGTATAAGGATATCGAACCGGATAAACTGGCGATACTGCTGGGGTTGTACCGCGAATCGCAGGAGAGATTTGTGCGCAGACCGGCGGATGCGAGGAAAATGCTTGGGTTGATGTCGGATGACGACAAGGGGGTCGCGGCGCCAATGAGAGTGACGCAGGTGAAGCAGGGCGGGCGCGAAGGTGGGCAAGGTGGGACAGGGCGACCGGCCGGAGGGACGCAGCTTGCTGATAAAGCGGCGCTGGTCGTCGTCTGCAATGCTATGTTGAATCTCGACGAAGTCATCACAAGGAATTAGATTATGGGTAGAAAAAATATATTCGCGCAGAAGGAACAGCAGGCTATGCAGTTGGCAAGGCTGCAGCACTATACCCGGCGGCATTTCCTCAGGGAAAGCGCGATGGGATTAGGCGGGCTTGCGCTAGGCGCGTTGCTGGGTTGTCACAGGACGCAGAATTCGGTACCGGTGGTTTTCGACCCGGCTCATCCGCTGGCGCCGAAGTTGCCACCTTTTCCGGGAAAGGCAAAGAGCGTCATTTATCTGCATATGGCAGGCGCGCCGTCACAGCTCGAGCTCTTCGATTACAAACCCGAGCTGATGAAGATGGATGGTCAGGATTGCCCGCCGTCATTACTGGAAGGGAAGCGGTTTGCCTTTATCCGCGGTGTTCCGAAAATGCTCGGGCCGCAGGCAAAGTTTGCGCAGTATGGAGAAAGCAGGGCGTGGGTAAGCGAGAACCTGCCTCATTTCTCGACGATGGTTGACGACGTGAGTTTTCTGAAGGCCGTGTCTACTGACCAGTTTAATCACGCGCCGGCGCAGTTGCTGGTTCATACCGGCTCGCCGCGGCTCGGGAGGCCGAGTCTGGGGAGCTGGGTGACTTACGGGCTGGGGACGGAGAACGAGGATCTGCCGGGTTTTGTGGTGCTGACGAGCGGCGGCAAATTTCCCGATGCGGGCAAGAGCGTCTGGGGCAGCGGTTTTTTGCCGAGCGTATACCAGGGCGTGCAATGTCGCAGCGTGGGCGATCCGGTGCTTTTCCTCGACGACCCTGCGGGCATGGACCGCAATCTGCGGAAAGAATCCATCGATGCGATCAATGCCGTCAATCAGCAGGAATTCAAAGACTATCATGATCCGGAAATCCTCAGCCGGATCGCGCAATACGAAATGGCCTTCCGGATGCAGATCTCGGT
>DASYSV010000449.1:0-5201 GCA_036010185.1 Puia sp. | reverse complement strand
CCCGAGATTGAGATGACCTACCTCGGAATTGCCCATCTGCCCTTCGGGCAAACCTACCGCTTCTCCATAGGTTACCAGGGTCGTATGCGGATATTGCTCGTATAATGAGCTCACGAAAGGTACCCGGGCATGCCGGATGGCGTCCGATGCCGTGTCCTTCCCGAGCCCCCATCCATCCATGATGACCAGTATAACTTTCTTGTTTTTTGCCATAAACTTGACTTTTTTAGGCCGGCCCACCCGGCCTGCGCCGCAAATTTAGGGCATTCGGGCGTTTTGGCCCCCCCTTTCCCTCCCCACTAAGGGGGATTTTAATGTCTTCTTGACAGTTTGGCATATTTTTGGGATTAAGCAGGGCGACTAATATTCTATTAACATGAAACGCATACTTGGGTTGGCGGTGCTCTTGCTCTCGCTCGTCCTGGTTTCCTTCCGCCCTCTGTATACGATCGACGACATCACCTACGCCATCCGGGCGGGCAACGTTGGTGAACTTTCCCGCTACCTCGATAGCAGGGTAGATATCTCGCTTCCGGATAAAAGCGACACCTATAGCAAGATACAAGCCGAGATCATCATCCGCGATTTCTTCTCTACCAACGGCGTTCAGAACTTCACCATTAAACACAAAGGCAACAACGGCGGGGGATCGGAATTTTGCGTCGGAGTGCTCCAGACACGTAATGGCGACTATCGGACAACGCTTTTCGTAAAACAAAAAGGCGATAAGCAATTTCTGCAGGAGATCCGTTTCCAGCAGCAATGACACAATCCCGGCACTCCTGGCGGACAGCCCCCGCTTCCATCCCCCCAAATTCGAACCTTTCAAAGACACCTTTTTCGTAATTTTGCGGCATGTCGAATTTTGACGACCAGCTACAAGCCCTTATTCGCAATGCCCTGCAGGAAGACATCGGCGACGGAGACCACACCACCCTTTCCTGCATCCCACCCGACGCCAGGGGCAAAGCTGTCCTCTATATCAAACAGGATGGCATCCTTGCCGGCATGGAGATCGCCGAAAAGATCCTCAAATACAAAGAGCCCGCTGCCGTCTTCACCGCCTACAAACATGATGGCGATAGAATGCGCGACGGTGAAGAGGCCTTCATCGCCGAAGGTTCCATCCATACTATCCTTCAATGCGAACGTCTTATCCTCAACTGCATGCAGCGGATGAGCGGCATCGCCACCCTGACGCACCAATATGTCGACCGGCTCCGGAAATACAAGACAAGGGTGCTCGATACCCGCAAAACCACTCCCAATTTCCGCCTGCTCGAGAAAGAAGCCGTCCGCATCGGCGGCGGCATCAATCATCGCTTCGGTCTTTACGATATGATCCTGCTCAAGGACAACCATGTCGACTACGCCGGCAGCATCGAGATCGCCATCGAAAAGGCCAATCGCTATCGCCAAACACGCAAACCCAATCTGAAGATCGAAGTGGAGACCCGCTCGCTCGAAGAGGTGAGGAGAGTGCTGGCCATCGGAATGGTCGACAGGATCCTGCTCGACAATTTTACTCCCCGCGGGCTGCTCGAAGCCATGTCGCTCATCGGCGGCCGATTCGAAACGGAAGCCAGCGGCGGCATTAACCTGAACAATATCGAAGACTATGCCCGCACCGGTGTAGACTATATCAGCGTCGGCGGTCTTATCCATCAGGCTCAAAGCCTCGACCTCAGCCTCAAGGCTGTAATTGTATAAATCATGAGCAAGAAAAGACCCAATACCAGCGGCATCGTCTACTCTACCGACCCTGATTTCCGGATAGAAGAGGAAACCCCGAACATGCAAACGCTCCCCCCTGCGCAGCAAAAGCTCAGGGCCCGCCTCGATACGAAACAACGCGCCGGCAAGGCCGTCACTCTCATCGAAGGCTTCATCGGCAAGGCCGAAGATCTCGAATCCCTGGGACGCCAGCTGAAGACACACTGCGGAACCGGCGGCTCCGCAAAGGACGGAGAGATCATTATCCAGGGTGATCAGCGCGATAAGATCACCCAATGGCTGAAAGACCATGGTTATTCCTCCACCAAACGGATATGATCTTGCTGTTCGCCCTAACCGTCACCGCCTGTATCATAAACGGGATCTTTACTATCGTGTCATTCTTCCTTTATGTCAGGGCTCGTCTTGCCGACCGAAGCGAGCAATTCCCGCCGGACGCTGAGGAACATGCCCGCAGACTGGCAGGCCTCGACCGGAAAGAACGGTTCTACCAGTCCTTACATTTTATTACGCTGTTCCTGTTCGTCCTTTTCGGAGTATTGATCCTCATTCATCTGTCCAATCACCTGAACAACCGGGTCCAGGTCTGAGGCGTTTCACCGCTTGATGAACGCCTCTATCTCGCGGAAACCCTCACCCGACACCTCGACAAAATAGCTTCCCGCTGAAAGCCGGCCGATATCGATCCCCTGACTCCACGATGCCCCTGTCTTTTGGAAGACCCATTTCAAACGCGTCGTTCCCGACAGATCGATGACACGCACGGCACAATCTCCTGAAAATTCATTTCGGATCCCGAGATATAGCGTCCCGACCGCGGGGTTCGGACTGATATGCAGCGCGCCCTGCCCCTGCGCGATCGTTACCTCGTCGACTCCTGAATAAGTGACCTTCCCGTCCCAATCCACCTGCGCGAGACGGTAAAAGTTATGACCCGCCGTCGGCTCCGGGTCGACGGTGCTGTATGCATGACCGTTCAGCGCATCCGGCGCGGCCGCAACCGTATCCATCGCGGAAAAGACCGATCCATCCCCCGATCGCTCGACGACGAAACACCGGTTATTCTCCTCGAAGGCAGTACTCCATGCCAGGTCCACCCGTAATCCGCCCGGCGCCGGCTCCGCCGCAAAAGAGGTCAGCCGCACCGGCAATGGGACCGGTCCGCCGGCGATCTGACGATCCCTGGTATACTGCAACATCCATTGATAGATGTTCAGACCATTGTGCATGGGACTGTCTGGATTGTAGGTGTTGTTCCAACCCCCGTGTCCCGACGCATTGTAGATGGTATCCAGCGCCGGTGGATCGATATGCGGCACCGCGGCATTGATCTCGTTGATGGCATTGACGGTCCCCGAAGACGGCTCCACCGGGTCGTTGAGATTGGCGGCCGCAAAGATCGGCAGATTGGCGGCGGCAATGATCTTCGCACCCCCGACTCCATACCAGAATATTCCTGCGGCAACGGGCACTGCGGCTGCCAGCAGACCGGCATGTCCTGTTTCATCCGCATAACCCCAGGTGGCGCCGCCACCCATACTCAGTCCCGTCAGATAGATGCGCCCGGTATCCACGCGATAATGCGAAATCGCATATTCGATCACATAGCTCACGTCGCTGTCCGTGGGCGACGCTATGAATTGAGGCGAGATGACGATGAAAGAAAAGGTCTGGCCATTGACAGTAAAGCTCGGAGGGAATTTCCCCTGGTCGATCAACTGAGGCGGCCCATGGTGCAATACCTTGGAGAGATCGGACCCGCCGTTGCCCACTTCGCCGCTGCCATGCAGGAAGACTATTAGGGGATATAAGGTCGAGCTCGACGAATACCCTGCAGGCAGGTATTCATAGAACCCGCTGCTGTTGGGTCCGGTAGGGATGTTTCTCGGAGTTTGCACCTGGGCATTGACGGTACCCCCTAAAATAACACAGCCCGGGAGAAATAGCATCCCCCGGACAAGAAAGCCGTAGAGTTTTTTCATAGAAATTGTTTAAATGGATGAAGCGGTCATTGAGTTTTTATTCTATAGTTTCACGAAAGGCCTGGTGGAAATCATCTCCTTGTCCGATACCTGGATGAAATAGTCTCCCTTCTCCAGGTTCCCGACCTCTATGGATTGATGCCACGACTGACTTAACTTTTGAAAGACCCAGGTCCTGAGCGTGCGTCCTTCCGGGTCGATGATCCTTATCCGCACCGCGCCGGATACGGAATCTTCCAGATACACATTCAACATTCCCGCCGCCGGATTGGGACTTATGGAAAAACTCCTGACGGTGGTAGGCGGCTTGGGTACCGTGACCTCCCGTGTAGCCGAGTACGTTATCTGGCCAGAGGCGCTCACCTGCGCGATCCGATAGTAATCATCACCCTGCACAGGATGTGCATCCACTGCGTTGTAGTATTGACCGTTGGCAGAATCGCTGCCAGTCCTGACCGTATCGATGGTTTTGAATTCCCTTCCGTCCGTCGATCGCTGGACGAGGAAATAATTGTTGGGTTGCCCGGCTGTCGTCGTCCACGATAAGGCGACCTCCTGCTGCCAGGCGAGATATTGCACGAATAATGAAGCCAGCTGCGCCACCGGGGGAGGGACTGTGGGTGCAGTGGAATCCGCGGGATTCCGGCTGTATTGCAGCATCCATTGATAGGCGTTCAAGCCGGCATGAAGATCCATCGCCGGGTCATAGGTCTCCGTCCATGCATCGTGACCGGTGGCGTCATAGATTGTATCGAGGGCCCTGGGAACGATGGACGGGACAATGCTGTTGATGAGACCGATGGCCTGGATAGTGGCCGTGGCGGGTATCGTGGAGTCATACTGGTTAGCTGCCGCGAAGATGGCGAGGTGAGCCGATGCCATGGCCTGCGCCCCGGCCTCGCCGGTCCATAGTGTTCCTGCGGATATCGGAATGATCGCGGCCAGCCGGCGGGCCCGCTGCACACTCGCAGAAGCATAATACCATACCGCATTGCCCCCGGAGCTCAATCCCGTCATGTAGACCCGATTGGTGTCGACGTTGTAATGAGCGAGGGAATAGTTGACTACTGAATCCAGTTCGTTCAGTTTGGGTACCGAATCGAATTCGGGCAGGATGACGATGAACCGGAAGGTCTTGGCTTTGACGGTGAAGCTATCGGGCCACAGTCCTTCTTTCATTAAACGTCCCGGTCCGTTCTTCAGCACATATACCAGTTCCGACGAATCTCCGTTGCCGAAATCTCCCGATCCGTTTAAAAAGATCAGTAGCGGCCAATGTTGTTTGCCGGTAGCCTGGTAGCCTTCCGGGAGCCATTCGTAAAAACCGGGATTGTCGGCACTGATGGCTACATGCCGTTGCGTAAGAGTCTGCGCCCCCGCCCCCGTGAAGAGCAGGAGCAGGGCAAAAAGGCAGATCCGCGCCTTGAAAGAGATCAGATGTGTCATACAATAGAGATGAAATGGATCGACGATAGGGCCTCTTAT
>DASYSV010000425.1:0-6621 GCA_036010185.1 Puia sp. | reverse complement strand
CCGAATTTCGTCCCCGACAAATGAGGCACCTGAAGCATCTGCGTGCTCGAATCTTTTTTACTCAGGATCACATTGATCAATTCATCCTTGGCTATCTTGTAGGGATCGATCCCCAGTACATCCGCTCTTATCGAAAGATAATCCTGCTCCGGATTTTTGATCACCGGCAATTGCCCCCGCACCAGCGACTCCCATTTGATACGCCGCCACCCATGCGTGAGCATGACGAGATCCAGCTGCCCGGCAATGCTATCCGAAGTACCTGAAAAATAATAATAAGGGTCGTGGACATAACCCTTCACCTCACCCGTCAGCAACAACCGGGACACGATATTGTCGTCATCCGGGAACTCCCCATCCGCCGTGGCATCCGTCACCGCAAGCGATAAATTGCTTTTCAATGTATCCGGCACGTCGATGGTCAGGCTGTTCTTGCCCCGCCGGACCACGCCCTTTAATGCGATCTCCAATTCAGGCTTGAACAGGTATTCATTGTTGTTCACAAATACCACCCTTTCGGAAACAGGCACCATTTGCTGGGTGAGGACTGTCATGACCAGGACCCCGCTGGGAAGCTGTGCGGTAGGGATCGTTCCGCCGCTCATGAAATTATCCTCAAGGTTGATCCGGGCCTTGTAGACCAGGTGCTGATGCATACTCGCAATGATAGTAAGATGCTTGAAATCCGGTCCGCCCTCAGCGCTCCGCGCCACCGAAAACAGTACCTTTTGCTTGCCGGGTATCGCTCTCAGGACCACCCCGATCTGCTTTACCTCCGGAAGACCGGTCCGATGCTCGATCCCCTTCTCATCCAGCCACACAGCCGTCAGCGAATCATCCTTATCGGGCGTCACTACGAATTTCCCCATGCCGTCATGTTCCGATGCAAACGTCAGCACGTCCTTGCCGCTCTTGTCCTGCACTTTCCCCTTTACAGGCACTGGTAATCCGAATTGATCATTGCACTTGAAGGCGACCATATTCTCCACACCGGCAACCATGTCTCCACCTTCGGCAAAAAATTGAAGATGATCCTGGCGGGGTATCAATGTCACGGTGGTATTCGAGTCCAGCTTCTTGTCATAGATCCGGATATCCTTCTCGAAATAGAATGCAGTATCGAAATTCGACATCCAACCCGTATAAGCCCGGAAGTGAAGATGCCGTGATTTCACGTCTTTGGGCAGATCGAAATTACCTGCCGTCGACGATTCGCCTATAGGATAAACCTTCCGCTGCAGGACCACTCCATTCGGATCCGAAAGCTCCGCATAAAAGTTCCTGCTCATCAATGACGGATCGGCGCCGGTAAAGACATACGCCTTGAACCAGATCGTCTCGCCGGCGTTATAGATCTTCTTGTCGAATTGAACATAGATCTTCTCCTGCGGATAATTGTCGGCATAGATCCCCAGCATCGAGTCCACCTTCTGCGCGCTCGTCTGCGTCGCCATCTGCGCCTTCAACAAAAAAGGCATCATCGCCAAAATAATCAGAAAAAAACTCTTGAATTTCTTCATACTCTACAAATATGTGCCGAAAATACGCTTCAGCCAAAAACTAGCGTATTTTCGGCAATGCGCTAATGTCTGCCGACCTTCGGCCCGCACCACCGGCGCGTTCCCCGGTCGCGGCCTTCGCTTCGCTCGGCCGTGGGCGAGCCGCCACCGGCGGCTCCGCGCTTAATTTCGGAATGTTTTGCAATAAAAAATGTTAAAATGCCATTAACAAATACAACTGAAGATCTTTACTCGACCTATACCGATCGTATGCAAAAAATAGCCGATGTCAAATACTCGGCAGCCGTTTTGCAATGGGACCAGGAAACCTATCTGCCGACAAAAGGCGCGGATTTTCGCGGCCGCCAGCTCGCAACACTTTCGGAGATCGCTCACGAGTGGTTCATCTCCCCGGACCTCGGCCAGCTTCTTAACGAGTTGCATTCTCGTGGCGACCTCCCCGAAGACCGCCGTCGCAATATAGAACTAAGTCTCGAAGACTACGAAAAACAAAAGAAATTCACGCCCGCTTTCATTCGCCGTCTCAGCGAAGCCAGCTCCCGTTGTTTCCACTCCTGGCTGCAGGCCCGCGCAGCCAATTCCTTCTCGTTCTATGAAGACGATCTGGCCACGATGGTGCAGTTGAAAAAAGAAGAGGCGGATTTGGCGGGCTACAAACAACATCCTTACGACGCCTTGCTGGATCAGTATGAAAAAGGGGCGACCACCACCCTTCTGGACAAGGTCTTCTCGGAAGTCCGCACCCCTCTCAAAGATCTGCTTGACCGCATCGGAAGCCGCCCGCAGGTAGACGACAGCTTTCTTCGCGGCAATTTTCCCCGACAAAAACAATGGGATTTCGGAATGGATATCATCCGGCAGCTGGGCTTCGACTTCGACGCCGGCCGCCAGGACATCTCCGAACACCCGTTCACTACCAGCTTCAACCCGCGCGATGTGCGGATCACCACCCGCATCGACGAAAAGGATTTCAGCCACATGACCTGGAGCTGTATTCACGAGACCGGCCACGCGCTGTATGAACAGGGTATCCCTACGGAATACTACGGTCTCCCCCTGGGAGAATTCGCTTCGCTCGGCATCCACGAATCACAGTCGAGACTTTGGGAAAACAACGTAGGACGCAGTCTCGGTTGGTGGCGCTTCTTCTATCCCCGTCTCCAGTCCATTTTCCCTTCCCGGTTCAAAGACGTCACTACAGAACAATTCTACCACGGGATCAACAAGGTCCAGCCTTCGCTCATCCGCACCGAGGCCGATGAGGTTTCCTATCATTTTCATGTTATGATCCGCTATGAATTGGAAAAACAGCTGATCGAAGGCAGCCTTCCCGTCAGGGATATCCCTGCCTGGTGGAACGACAATTATAAAACCTGGCTGGGCGTCACCGTCCCCGATGACAAACACGGTTGTCTCCAGGACGTCCATTGGAGTCATGGCAGCTTCGGCTATTTCCCAACATATAGTCTGGGCAGCTTTTATGCCGCTCAATTCTTCTCAGCCGCTGAGAATCAATTACCTAACCTTAGCGCCTCCATCGATGCCGGGAATACCGCCCCCCTGCTCGACTGGCTAAGAACGAATATCCATCGCTGGGGCCGCCAATTTACCAGCGAAGAACTTTGCCGGAAAGCAACCGGGAACCCCCTCGAAATCGTATATTTCTTAGACTATTTACACAATAAATACGTTAATATATACGGATTTTGATAACATAATCCATAGCCTATGAAGCTTTTATATCGTACAACCCTGTTCATCCTGCTTGTGGCATCCGTCCTTTCCTGCAAGAAGTACGTCCAGCAGCAGGAACAAAATGCAGCATTGTCCATCATGACCAACGGACTTTGGTACGTCAGTGGATACAAGCAAGCCACCACCGACATAACTGCTTCTTTTTCAGGTTATCTCTTTAAATTTGACGCAAATAACACCGTCACGGGCACCTTGGGCAACTCGTCGACCACGGGTCAATGGTCGGACGACCTGGTCGCCCGTACGATCACGGCGGATTTCCCGGGAGCCGGTCAGCCCCTGGTAAATCTGAACGCCACCTGGAGGATCACCGATAGCTATGTAGACAGCGTTTCCGCCAGGTATACGGATACCGTGAACCATGTTACAGATTACCTGCAGCTGAAGAAACAATAGATCCGATTCCCTGCAAGTCGTCCCCATCCGATTCCTTGCAAGTCGCCTAAATCCAATCCCTGCGGAAAGTCGTCCCGATCCGGTTCCCTGCAAGTCGTCCCGATCCAATCCCTGCGGAAAGTCCTACAATCCAATACCCTGCGAAACCGGTCCGCCATTTGCTAGTTAATCGCATACCTAAACGAACGTTTCGTTGAGAATAAGACTACTCATTGCATCCTGCTGCCTCTGTCTTCTCGGCTTTTCCCACGCCCGGGCCCAGGCACCCGGCACAGACTTTTCCGCTAACCCTACTGCCGGATGCGGCCCTCTTACCGTTCAATTCAAGGATATATCCACCAATGGCCCCCTCTATTGGAGCTGGGACTTCGGCAACGGCATCACCTCCTCTATCCAAAACCCCACCGCTACCTATTCCACTCCCGGCACCTATACGGTCACCCTCATCGCCCGAAACAAAAACGGCTCTAACGCGATGCGCAAGACCGACTATATCACCGTCTACCCCTTTCCGATACCAAAATTTACTTCGAACCTGACCCTGGCCTGCGCTCCCGCCGGGGTCCAATTCTTAGACCAGTCTACCCCCGGCCAGGGCGGGATCACTAACTGGGCCTGGGATTTCGGCGACGGAACTACCTCCAATTCTCAAAATCCGTCACACACCTAGACCCAAACAGGTTACTATACCGTTACGCTGAAAATAACCAATTCCGGGGGCTGCGTCAATTCGACTGCCGTCGGCCGTTATATTCGTATCGTCCAGGGCATCCAACCCAATTTCACCTGGAACCAGATCTCCAATGCCTGTACCGCCCCCTACACGATCAATTTCATCAATCAAACCTCCGGGCCGGGGAACCTTAGTTACAACTGGGACCTGGGCGCCGGGGCCATACCGTCCAATTCCACCGCTACCAACCCCTCCAATGTCACCTATTCCGCCAACGGCACCTATATCGTTGCGCTGCAGGTCAGCAGCAGTCTCGGCTGTAGCGCGACAATACAGGATACCCTGCCGCTCAGCGGCAATAACGCGGTGATCACGGGACCCACGACTGTCTGCGTCAATTCGCCCGTCGCATTATCCAACGGGTCGGCACCGCTGCCCCCGACTACCGTCTGGGATTTCGGCGATGGTACCGCCGCCAACAGTCCCAATCCATCCAAAACATGGGACGCCATCGGCTCCTATGTCGTAAAAATGGTCAACCGATACGCCGTCTGCGCCGACTCAACGACCCAGACCGTCCAGGTCGTCACTTCTCCCACTCCGACCTTTACCGCCGCCCCGAACACCGGCTGTAAGGCCCCGCTGACCGTTCAGTTCACCAATACGACCCCCGGCGCCACGTCCTCGTCCTGGGATTTCGGCGATGGCAATACCTCTACCGCGACAAACCCGACACATACCTATACAAGCGCCGGTAATTTCGATGTAACCCTTACCACTACCAGCGGCAGCAATTGTTCCGGTACGAGCACCCAGACTGCTTTCATTAAAATAGCGCCTCCCTCCGTCACCATCCGCAACGCGCCCAATTTGGGAGCCTGCGTGCAGGGCAGCGGCGGCGCCGCCAATTCGCTTAACCCCAGCGCCATCGTCAATTCCGTCAATAACACCTTTACGCTCAACTGGACAGCCACAGGCTCCAACGAAGGCAGTTCGAATGCCGATTTCCCGACCTTCACCTACAACACGGCCGGCACATATAGCATCAGCGTCACCGCCACTACCTCCGATGGCTGCACCTCCGCGCCCGCCACCAGCCCGGTCCAGATCGGCACGCCAGTCCTCCCTGCGAGCTTTTCTTTCAGCCCGCCCGTCATCTGCGGTCGCAGTCCGGTCACGTTCACGTCGACGGCTTCAGGAGGTGATCATTGGCTCTGGAATTTCGGTGACGGCACCACCTCGGGCGCCGTAAACTCGTCCACCGCGACCCACATCTACAACAATAAGATCAGTCCGCCCTCGCTAATGGTCTCCCTTACCATAACGAACAACGGATGCCCGACCACAAGCTCCCAAAGCATTACGATCAATCCACCCATCCCCAACTTCGGTTATAAGGTCAGCTGCCCCAGTACCGTAACTTTCACGGACTCCTCGCTCACCGACGCCACCCCCACATCATACACCTGGGACTTCGGCGACGGCAGTCCCGCACAGGTAGTTAACACCGCACCCTGGCTGCCCACCGCGCATACCTATGCGCCGGGCACTTATACCGCCAAGCTCACCGTAGCCGATGGCGCCACCTGCCCGCCCCAATCATGGCCCAAGACCATTACGATCGCCGCGGTCACGGCATCTTTCACCTATACCCCGTCCCCGACAGTCTGCGTCAATGGCCCCTTTACGCTCACTTCCACCAGTACCGTCAACCCCGATCCGCCGGGCACCTCCTATATCAGCTCCTATACCTGGCAGATCAACGGCCTGCCTGCAGCCAGAGGCCCACACGACTATACGACAAGCCTACCCACTCCGGGCGCTTATAACGTCGTCCTCATCGACACGGACCAAAACAATTGCCCCCATGTTTCACCGCCCCAGACCATCCAGGTCACCGGGCCCACTCCCAAATTCGCCGTCCTTCCCAACGGCGGCGGCTGTGTCAACAGCCCCGTCATCTTCACGGACCAATCCACACCCTGGCCCGGTCCACCGCCCAACACGATCGTAAAATGGGCCTGGGATTTCGCCGACGGCAACACGCAGGAGTCCATCACCGCACCCATGTCGCATTCCTATACCGACACAGGCACTTATAAGGTCATACTCACGGCCACCGATGACAAAGGTTGCTTTGCTTCCGATACGGTCCCCGTCCTCGTGGCGACCCCCTTTGCGAATTTTGCATCACCCGACAGCTTCTATTGCGCCAACGAACCTCTCACATTCATCGACTCCTCGGACGGATACGGCATCACCGATTCCTGGAATTTC
>DASYSV010000348.1:0-6466 GCA_036010185.1 Puia sp. | reverse complement strand
TCGCCTTGTATAACAGCTTCACGGTGCTGGACTCCCTGCATCTTAACGGGGCGCTCACCAACGGGGAAAACATTGCCGATATCGGAGGCGTTGCAGTGGCCTATGACGCGTTCAAACTGACGCCGGAAGGTCACGATTCGACAAAAATAGACGGCTTCACGCCGGATCAGCGGTTCTTCCTTTCTTTTTCACGCGTGTGGAGGATCAAGGAAAAAGACGAATTGGTTCGCACGTGGATCAATACCAATCCGCATTCACCGGAGAAATGGCGAGTGAACGGCCCGCTGATGAATAACCTGGGATTCTATACGGCATTCCATGTGCAGCCGGGGCAGAAGATGTATCGATCCGACAGCACGAGGATCGCGATCTGGTAAAAAAATTTGGACGGACCCGCTTTCCTGACTATTTTTACGCCCGCAATGCAAAAAATGACACATATCAAGCAGATCAAGAAGGTACTCCCACAGCGGGACAGGATCTGATCTTTTTGTATGTAAAAATATCAAGGCCTTCCCGCAGAGCGGGGAGGCTTTTTAATTTTAAATAAAACCAAAAAATGAAAGTTGCAGTAGTCGGCGCCACCGGACTGGTCGGCACCAAAATGTTACAGGTCCTCGCTGAAAGGAATTTCCCGGTCACTGAATTGATCCCCGTCGCATCCGAAAAATCCGTCGGTAAGCAGGTCGAATTCAAGGGAAAGAAATACAAGGTCGTCAGCGCCGCCGATGCAATTGCCGCAAAACCCGCCGTAGCCTTGTTCTCCGCCGGCGGCAGCACCTCGCTGGAGTGGGCGCCGAAGTTTGCGGCTGCGGGAATCACGGTCATCGATAACTCCTCCGCCTGGCGAATGGACCCGACGAAAAAACTGATCGTGCCCGAGCTGAATGCCGACGTCCTCACGGCCGAAGACAAGATCATCGCCAACCCCAACTGCTCAACCATACAGATGGTAGTGGCCCTGGCCCCGCTGCACAGGAAATACAAAGTAAAAAGGATCGTGGTGTCGACCTACCAGAGCGTGACCGGCACCGGAGTGAAGGCGGTGACTCAGCTTACCAACGAAAGAAAGGGCATCAGCGGCGAGATGGCATATAAATATCCCATCGATCTCAATGTCATCCCGCAGATCGACGTCTTTCTCGACAATGGATATACGAAGGAAGAGATGAAGATGGTCAACGAGACCAGGAAGATCATGCGCGACGATAATATCAGGGTAACCGCTACGACGGTACGAATCCCCGTAATGGGCGGACATAGTGAATCGGTCAATGTGGAGTTCGGGGACGAATTCGATCTTGCCGAAGTTCGTTCGCTTCTCTGCAAGGCGCCCGGGGTTGTATTGGTGGATGATCCTGCTACGCAACAATACCCGATGCCAAAAGACGCTCATGAAAAGGACGAAGTATTCGTAGGCCGGCTGAGACGGGATGAAACACAGGAAAAGACCCTGAACATGTGGGTTGTGAGCGATAATTTGCGCAAAGGTGCGGCAACCAACGCCGTACAGATTGCGGAATATCTTGCCGATAAAGGGTTGTTGGTATGACGACGCGCGGCCGGGCGGGCATCCGGTGACTGCGCATACCCATCGATGCTTATTCCATTGCACGATTGAGGAAATAGACGAGGTCTTTTACCGGTGAGTAAGTCTGCAGCAACTTCTTCAGGAAAGACGCTGAGAGCACATCGGCATCCGTGAATTTCCGAATGACGATAAAGCTTTTGAGTTTCAGGTATTCGATGGCGGGGTCCTCTTCGGTATATCCCTTGGGCGGTCTCGACAGGATGTCTTCACGCGACATCCCTTCCGGGAAATACCGCTTGAATGTTCGGCTGCCCAGGATATCCTGCCACTCCCTGAAATTATAATCTATCTCCTGACGGACCTTGTTCAGGTCGGGAGCCATGGGCATCCAGAGACCGCCTGCGGCGAAGCACCTGCCTGGTTCGAAATGTACATAATACCCCGCTGTGGGCGATTTCTTGCCTCCTTTGGTAAGATAGGCGCCCATATTCGTTTTATAGGGGGATTTGTCCTTTGAGAAACGGACATCGCGATAGATGCGGAAGGTGCAATCTTTCGGTTGGAGGGCAGCTATATCGGGATCGATCTTTGCGAGTCCCCTGATCACCTCTTCTGCAAAATGTTCGACATCCTCTTTTGCGGCGAGATAGAGAGATTTGTGTTTTTCAAACCAGGGCTTATTGTTATTTTTCTTGAGGTCTTTTAGGAATTTGAGCGTGGAGGCTTGCGGCATGGCGTTGGTTTCCCGGTCTGTATTTTCGTGCAATCGTCTTCGGGCAGACTATTTTATCCTTCCCCAGTTTTCACCGCTTTTGATACGGTACATCGTCATTTCGCTTACCTTATATTTTTCGGCGAGCTTCTTGATCGTGAGCTGACGGTTCTTGCTCGACAGCGTTTTCTTGATGGTCTTCACTTGTGATGCTGTCAACTTGAGACCGACAGTGCGATTAGCCTGAACCTTTTTATACGCGATCTTCGCCGGACTCTTTTGCTGGTGATCGATCATATCTTCCAACGTCGCCCACTTCAGATTTTTGGCGGCATTGTCCAGCTTGTTATGATTCACATGGATCACGTATCGGTTTTTAGGTGACGCCTTGCCAAGGAAGAGGCGGGCGATCTCGCGATGGATGTAAAGCGTACCATTATTGCCCGGCCGGTGCAGATTCAACGTTTTGTAACCGGTAGTTAGGCTGCCGTTCAGCAATTTGCCGTCGGCCTGCACATCTTCGGAGTAGCTGGCAACGCGACCCATGGAAGACAGTGCGTATTTTTTTCGGAGTTGTTTCCAGCCGGGAAACTGCAAAGGTTTCCACACTTCGCCGGTGAGTTTCTTGATCATGCCTGTCAATTTTCTTAAAGTTACGAAAAAGAATTTCGATTTACCAGTGACGTAAGAAAATAATCTTATATGTCGGACGCATGTTCGCGGACCGTTCAAGCCTTTTCGAGCAGCTTGATGAACTCGTCCTCGGTGAGTACTTGTATCGTTGGTATTTTTTTTGCTTTCTCCAGTTTACTGCCCGCATCTTCCCCGACAACGAGGAAGTTCAGCTTGCTGCTGACACCGCTCAGTATCTTGCCGCCACCCGCCTCGACGGCTTCTTCCGCGTCCGTTCGCTTGAGACGGCTGAGGGTGCCAGTGAATAAGAACGTTTGCCCGTTCAGGTTGCCTCCCGGCGTAGCCGAGGATTTCAGGCTTTTCAGGTTGACCCCCAGCTCTTCGAGTTCCCGTAGCAGCCGCTGGTTTTCGCTGTCGTGAAAAAATGCATAGACGCTGGAAGCCACCTTTGGTCCCACATCTTCCAGATTTTGAAGGGCTTCGAGAGAGAACCCGGAAAATTCCGAGAGATGGTTGACCGATACCGCCAAAGTCTTGGCCGTGGTTTCCCCAACATAACGGATACCCAGCCCGAAGATCAGGCGATGCAGCGGCTGTTCTTTGGAAGCCTCGACCGCAGCCCGCAGATTGGTGACGCTTTTTTCTCCAAAGCCTTCCTGCGCCCTTATCTTGTCATAAGGCAACCGATAGACGCCCGGGACCGTTCTCAACATATCCAACTCATAGAATTTTCGAATATTGGCATCTCCCAGGCTACGGATATCCATCGCGTCTTTGCTGGCGAAGTGGATGATCCTTTCGACCACCTGGGCCGGACAGTCGATATTCACGCATCGCCAGACTGCCTCTCCTTCGGGTTTCACTAGTTTGTGACCGCATACCGGGCAGGTAACAGGGAAAACGATCGGGGTCTCCTGACCGGTACGGACATCGGACAGCGACTTGACGATATATGGTATGACATCCCCCGATCGTTCGACCAGGACCTGGTCGCCGATGCGAAGATCCTTTTCCCGGACAACGTCCTCGTTGAAAAGAGATATGGAGCCTATCGTTACGCCGCTGAGCGGAACGGGATCGATTTTTGCAACCGGGGTGATGCTGCCCGTACGTCCCACCTGGAACTCTACTCTCCGCAGGATGCTGGTGGCCTGACGAGCCGCGAATTTAAATGCGATGGCCCAGCGGGGATGATGGGTGGTCATTCCCATTTTTTCCTGTAATGCGATCTCATTCACCTTAATGACCATGCCATCGATCTCGTAAGGAAGTTCGTCTCGTCCGCGTTCGAATTCCCGACAATAATCGATCACCGCCTGAATACCTCTGACGATGCGTTTTTCTTTTTGCGGACTTCGAAAACCGAGATCCCATAACATCTGTAGCGTACCGCTATGAGTCAGCAGCGCCGGATCTTTGCTCAAGGGCGTGTGGTAGCTTACGTGATAGAGGAAGGCTTCCAGGTTCCGGCGTTTCACTTCTTTCGGGTACTTTATGCGCAAAGACCCTGCCGCGGCATTACGTGGATTTGCAAGAGGCTCGAGACCCTGTTCGGTCAGGCCATCGTTATATTTTTTAAAGCTGTTCTTGTTCATGAGTATCTCGCCGCGGATCTCGATCACCTCTACGCCATACCGGGAGAATGCCGCAGACAGCGGAACGGACCTTATCTGCCGGATATTGGTCGTGATCTCGTCTCCGATCACGCCATCGCCGCGGGTAACGCCCCTGGACAGCCGGTCATCCTCATAGAGAAGAGATATGCTGGCGCCGTCGAACTTAGGCTCGATGCAGTATTCCAGCTCCTGCAGGCCCGTCAGCTCGCGAGCCTTTCTGTCCCAGTCCACCAGATCATCCTCATTGTAAGAATTCTCCAGCGATAACATCGGCACCAGGTGCGCCACTTTCGGAAACTCATCCGTCAACCCACTGGCCACCCGTTGGGTAGGCGAGTCGGGCGTCACAAGGTCCGGGTGTTCGGCTTCCATCTTCTCCAATGCCTTGTATAAAATATCGTACTCGAAGTCAGAGATCAGGGGGTCGTTGAGGACGGCATAACGATATTCATGGAACCGCAAAACGTCCCGCAGGTCTTCGATGTTTTTGGCAGGCAGCTCGCCTTTTTTCAGATCGGCCAGCATGCCGGTAGTCAGATTTTGAAGATTTTGCGTTTGCCCTGCGGAATACATAAATTGGCTTTTAATGGCATAAAGTTAAGTAAAGAGTATTCGAATTGTTTACCTTAGTAGTTGAATGAACCAGGAAACTATTCATAACGAAGCAGCAACCGACAGGCACGCGGTGACGCAGAAGGACATCACGACGATACTCAAACAACTGGAGAACGACGGTATCATCGGTATTTCGGTCGACTGCGTCATCTTCGGATTCGATGACAACGAATTGAAGGTGCTGCTGATCAAATCGGACCTGGAGAAATATGATAATAAGTGGTCCCTCCTTGGCGATCTTGTCAACAATCACGAGGACCTTGACGAAGCCGCGTACCGCATCCTGCGCGAACGGACAGGCATGGACGATGTTTATCTGGAACAAGTGAAGGCGTTCGGAGAAGTAGGACGCCATCCGGCCGCACGCGTCGTCACCATCGCATATTGCTCACTGATCAATATCGAGCACCACCAGCTGAAGATCCTGGACAACGAATTGCACTGGCACCGGGTAACCACCCTCACCGAAATGGCCTTTGACCACCGCAAACTCCTCGATGCCTGTTATGAATGGCTCCAGAAAAGGATACAGGAACATCCACTGGGCTTCAGCCTCCTGCCGAAGAAGTTCTCGCTCCGTGAACTACAGAATTTATACGAAGCCATTTTAGACGTCAAACTGGATCGCCGCAATTTTCGTAAGAAGTTCTTTTCCATGGACTTATTAGAAGATACCGGCGAACTCGAGACCGATGTCCCCCATCGTCCGGGCAAGCTCTATAAGTTCAACTACGACAAATACCAGAAAAAAGAAAGGAAGAAGTGGTTCGGAATTGACTTTTAAAAAAATTCCCTGAAAATCGGACAAAAAATCGAAAATCCCTCTATATTGTGTACTAAATACACATAATACTGTGTATTAAATACACAAAACGTATTGCATATGAGAAAGAAACGATTGTTTGTGCGAGTAGGAGTACTATGCCTGCTGGTGCTCCTGGGCTTCCCTGCCCTTTCCCAGAAGACAGTTACCGGAAGGGTCACCGATCCTGCCGGCAAGCCCCTGAGCGGTGTATCGGTGGTACCTAAAGGCACCGGAAATGGGACGACCACCGACAACCAGGGACAATTCCGGATCGATGTGAATCCCTCCGTGAAAGTCCTGGTTTTTTCTTCGATCGGATTTACTACCCGGGAGATGCCCATAACCGGTAACGTGATCGATCTTTCATTGGCGACCAGCAACTCGAGCCTCACCGATGTAGTCGTCATCGGCTATGGAGCAGTAAAGAGATCCGACGTTACCGGCGCTGTCGCCACCATCTCCTCTAAAGATTTTCAAACCGGCGCTATCACGACGCCGGATCAACTGATCGCTGGTAAGCTGGCAGGGGTCTCCGTAACGCCCGGCAGCGGCCA
>DASYSV010000333.1:0-4700 GCA_036010185.1 Puia sp. | reverse complement strand
TAAAATCCGACGGGTCTGCATCTCGCATGTCCTGCGCCGTTATATTTTCGCCGGCCACCAGCTGAAGACCGGTAGTAGGTATGAAATCTTCATCGATGGGGTTCCCATATACGTTCATCTGTACGCCTTGCTGCATCGCCGCGCTCCGCATGTTATAACCTCCCTGAATGACCACGGGCGAACTGGAGCAATGTGTTACGCTCAACACATCCGGGTTGGTCTTTAACTGTTGTTTGAAATAATCGATCCCCGGCAACATCTGGCTGACGATCGGCAGCTCGATGACATGATCCCGGTCATAACCCAGCTTGCGGTTCTGGATATAGCTCAGCTGCCGCTGCATGATCCCGGTCGCCACGATCAAAAACACCGAAATGACGAATTGAAATACGATCAATGACTGCCGCAACCCCTGCCCGCTGCGCGTATTCCGAAATGCTCCCTTCAGCACCTTCACGGGATGAAACCGTGACAATACCAGCGCCGGGTAGCCGCCCGCTAAAAGACCAACCACCACCGCGATCCCCAATGCCATCAATAAAAACAACGGCGAAAAAAGTGACGCCGCCGGCAGCCGCCGGTCCGCAAGCCGGTTAAAACCCGGCAACACCAGCAACACCACTACCAGGCTCAATACCACCGCCACCATACACAGCAGGAATGACTCCCCGATAAATTGCCAGAACAGCTGTCCGCGTCCCGCGCCCACCACCTTCCTGACCCCTACCTCCCGTGCCCGGTCTACCGACCGCGCGGTACTCAGATTGATATAAGTGGAACAGGCAATGATGAGGATCAGCAGCGCCACCCCCGCCAGTATATAAATGTAGACGATACTCGTTCCGGGTTCAAAACCGATATATTCCGAATAAAGATGAATCCGCATAAACGGCTCCAGAAAGAATTTGATCGTCGCCCCCTGTCCCTTCATCTCCTGCTTCATGAATGCGTCGACCTTGGGTTGCAGCGCTGCAATATCCCCCGGATGATGCAGCAGCAGGAACGTGCCATAATTCGCATCCCAATAGGTCTCTTCCTGGTTGGCATACAGCGAGGAAAAAGAAGCCAGGAAATCGAATTTGAACTGCGAGTTCGAAGCCACATCCGGCATGATCCCCGTCACCTGGTAGTCGACGCTGTCGGTGCCGATACGGAGCAGCTTCCCCATCGGATCGCTGTCGCCAAAATATTTCCGTGCCGTAGACTCGGTGAGGATCACTTTTTTCGGCCCCGACAGAGCGGTCCGCCTGTCGCCCCGCAGCAGCGAAAAACTGAAGACATCGAAAAAGCTGCTGTCCGCATACATGAATTTCGTTTCATAGAAAAGCTTTTCGCCATATCCTACTATCCGGTCATTTTCGGTCATGCGCACCGCCGACTCCACTTCCGGGAATACCCGTCTGAACGTCGGCGCCACCTTCGTACTCGTGAAATTACCCCGCCGCGAGTCCGGACTCCCGTCAAAACGGTATTCCATGATCACCCTCGCTATCCGCGGCCCATTGACCTCGAAATCATCATAGCTCAACTCATGACGGATAAAAAGGGCGATGAGCAGACAGCTCGATAACCCGATCGTCAGCCCGAAAATATTGATGGCCGTAGCCATCCCATTCTTTCGGAAATTGCGCAACGCAGTGCGGAACCAGTTTTTGATCATACCCAAATCTACGAAAGCCCCCGTACAAACCCTCTGCCGCCCATCCACCCCGTCCTTCCACCAACCCCCTCCCCCAAACCGCTCATCACTCCAGCGGTTTCACCGACAAAACCCCGCCATCCACCGCCCCGGAGACCTTTACGGCCTACCAACACTTGTCCGCCCCCCCGATACCCCGTAGATTTGACTAAAATTCGATTATAATGATTGATGACGACAGACAAGTTCGAAGGAGATGTGGGAACGGCCGGATCTGGGCAGGTCTTTTCCTGCTGCTGGTAGGTGGAGTACTCCTTCTGGATCAGATGGGCTTTCCTCTTCCCGATTGGCTTTTCAGCTGGCACGTCCTGCTCGTGGCGATAGGCATCTTCATCGGCCTCAGACACAATTTCCGCGGCGGCGCATGGTTCATACTCATCGCCATCGGCGGAGTCTACCTGATCCAGGACTACAACCCCGATATCAACCTTCATCGTTTTATATGGCCCGGTATTCTCATTATCATCGGTCTGGTCTTTGTCCTCCGGCCTCGCCAACGTTGGGAAGCAGACGATGAATGGAAGTATAAAATGAAACGCGAAATAAAGGACAAATGGGCCCGCCGCCAGATGAAACACGAATGGCGCCATCACGGCTGGAACCGCTATTCCCAGCCCCCGAACGATCCCAACAACCCCAATAACCCGGGCAACCCCAACAACCCCAACAACCCGAACAACCCGAACAACCCTAACGACCCTAACAATCCTATCAACCCCGGCGATCCCAACAACACTTCCGGTTCCGGCGGCACCTACGGCTCATACTCCGGACCCTCCTGGTCCTCGGAAGATTATATCGACACGACCTCCGTCTTCGGCGGCGTCCATAAAAAGGTAGTCTCGAAGAATTTCAAAGGCGGCGATGTCACCACGTTCCTCGGCGGCACCGAGATCGATCTCACGCAGGCCGATATCAACGGGGTCGTGAGACTGGATGTTACACAGGTGATGGGCGGCACCAAGATCATCGTCCCGGCGCATTGGGAAGTCCGCTCACAGGTGACTGCCGTCTTCGCCGGTTTCGAGGACAAACGACAGCAGCCTGCCGGTCTCAATCCCGACAAGATACTCATCATCGAAGGGACGTCCATCTTCGGTGGGATCGAACTAAAAAACTACTAACCGCACGCCCGCAAGGGCGCGCGAAAACTAAGTCTTATGAACTGGTATCTCAGCAAGATCATTTTCCGGATCATCTGCGGCGAAGGACACCACACTCCGCAATTCGATGAACAGCTGCGTCTCATCTCCGCGCATGATGCCGAAGAGGCCTTCGAAAAAGCCATGTCCATCGGCCATCGTGAACAGGATAGGTTCTACAACCACGAACAGCAGCTGGTCCAGTGGAAATTCGTCAATGTCGCGGAACTCTATCTTCTCAGCGGACTGCTCGACGGTGCGGAGATGTATTCGCGGATCCAGGAGACCGATGACGCCGAGGCGTATATCGATCATGCCAATCACCTGGCGGAACATATCCGCACCAGCAGTACCCATAAGATCCTGCAACTACTGTAATATGGCGCGATCCCCGCTATCCACCGGCAAACTCCTTCTGATCTTCCTCTCCTGGTGGGCCATCTGGGCCTTCCTGCAGATATCGTTGCTCATCGGGTTTGGCCTCTCCTCGGGCACCGCCGTCACCGACAGTCTCGTATCCAATAGCCTCGTCGCCATCAGCTGCGCCTTCCTCAGCAACAACATGCAGTACTATCTTCCAAAAAAAGAACGGTACTGGTATATCCTTTTTATCAGCCTTGGCCTCAGCGGGATCATCCTGCTGGCCTGCAAGGCCATCTTGGTTCCCCTGCTCGACGATAAGACCGAGAGTGTCAATTATGTCATCTTCTTCAGCCGTAGCTGGGCCGTTCGTTTCGACATCGTCTTTCTCCAGGTGGCCTGTATGTCCATCCTCAGCGTGCTCTGGTATTCCAGTGAAGAAGAACAGGAGAACCGGCAGCGGCGCAACGACGCCGAACGCCTCGCAAAAGAAGCCGAACTGTTCAAATTGCGTCAGCAGCTCGCACCGCATTTTCTCTTCAACAGCCTCAACTCTATCAGCGCGCTGATCGCCAGCCGTCCGGAGCAGGCCCGCAAAATGATACAGCAGCTCTCCGATTTTCTCCGGGGCAATCTCCGGAAAGAAGAGCAGCAATGGGTGCCCCTCTCCGAAGAATTGCAGTATCTCGAACTCTATCTCGATATTGAAAAGGTGCGCTTCGGCCACCGCCTGTCCACCGACATCCGTTGTGAAGATGAATGTCTGGGCATGCGGCTCCCGCCCATGTTGCTGCAACCAATAGTAGAGAACGCCATAAAATTTGGATTGTATGATACCACCGAAGCCGTGACCATCGCCATCCGCGCGCGTCTCGACGGCAACTATGTGCGTATAGAGGTCGAAAACCCCTTCGATCCCGAAACGTCGCGGCCCAAAAAAGGCACCGGTTTCGGACTCACTTCGATCCAGCGTCGTCTTTATCTGTTGTTCGCCCGGCCCGATTTGCTCGAGACCCGCGTCGATAACAACCTTTTCACCACCATCGTAAGAATCCCACAACAAATATGACCATTAACACCAACAGCAATCCCATCGGCACCAACAGCATCCCCGCCGGCACCACCCCTGGCCCGATCAAAGCCATCATTATCGATGACGAACCCCTCGCGCGCTCGATCGTCAGTGAATACCTTCAGGCCTGGCCGCAGATCGACGTCGTGCAGGAATGCAATGACGGCTTCGAAGGGATCAAAGCCATCCAGCATCACCATCCCGATCTCCTCTTCCTCGACATCCAGATGCCCAAGATCAACGGGTTCGAGATGCTGGAGCTCGTCGAACAGCCGCCGGCCGTCATCTTCACGACAGCCTTTGACGAATACGCAATCAAGGCCTTCGAAAGTCATGCCGTGGACTATCTCCTCAAACCCTTTAATAAAGATCGTTTCGACAAGGCCATTCAAAAATGGCTCGACCAGCGCGCCCCAAACCCTCCCTC
>DASYSV010000264.1:0-12933 GCA_036010185.1 Puia sp. | reverse complement strand
TTGATAACGTTTGTCCGCGTCGGTCTGGCGGTTGAAGTCCTGCTGATACTGTGCGGACGGCACTTTCAACAGTGCGAGATTCTGGTTGAGGATGGTATCGTAGTGGATCTGCAGCTTTTCCAGCTCTTTCGTCACGATCTCCCACTGTTGCTCGATCAGGTCCTTGTCGTAATCGAATTGGCTCAGCTTGGCGGTGAGCTCGAACATTTTCTGGCTTTGATCGCGCAACTCTTTTTTCTTCGAGCCCATCGAATTGATATACGAATCGATCCCAAGGAACAAGGCCTGCGAGACGGGTCCGGCGATAGGTGTCGCGGCCGAAAGATTACCCGTTATCTGCACCATATCGTTGAGTACGGCCAATGACGGCTCATGGTCTTTTTCCTTCTGGATATATTGATAGAATTTTTTATACCAATCCTGGTAGCCGGGATATTTCATCGGGTCGGCGGTCTCGGTGAGCGTCGAGAAAAAACTCTTTGAGGCATTGAAAAGGACCAGTGGCTTGATCTCCTTATCCATTGAAACGAGATTGATGATCGCGGACTGGTAGTTTGCCTGGTAAACATAGAGTTCATTTTGCTCGATGGCCTGTTGTTTTGTCTCCAGCGCCTGTACCCGCAGCAGGAGTTTGTCCGCCTTGTCCCGCGCGTCCCGTGAGGCCGCGATCTCCTTGTCGAGACTGTCTACCTTGTTGTCTAATTTGTTGAGGGTTTGGTCGATATTTTTGGTCTTTTTGTCCAGGTTATCCTGGATATCGCTGAGGACCTTGTTCCGGATGTCCTTATTGGAGGAAAGAGTAGTGGTAGTATCGGGTGTTGCCGTCTGAGCGAAGGATGGGACTAGATAGAAGATGCCCCACAGGATTAAAGTGAATTTTTTCAAGTGATTGGAATTTTTTGGCTTACAGTAAATTTAGCCTACGGTGCCTGAAACTGTGCATTAGAATGCAATTAGAATCGTAAAAATACGATAGAAATCGAGGGTCTTTGCTCTTTTTTAACAAGCCGTTGTCACGTAGCTTTGAATCATCCAATACCAATGAATACCCTTATCACAAGATCCTGAAAAACCAAATTGGCTTTCATTTTCTAATCGAAAGCCTTAAAATTCAATCTCTCTTGAAAAGCCCCTGATTAAACTTGGGGGTTTTTTCGTTTCCACCCTTTTCCCTCAGAATGTTTTACTTTAGCCGTCTAATATTCCACCCCGGATGATAAAAAAAGCGGCTTTATCGGCATTTCTCTCCTGCATATTTTCGATGGTATTCGCTCAGCAACGGTACGGCAGTCTTGCCGAAGCATTACAAACGGGTTTCAGATTACATGGTCGCCCGGGCCCGCGCAGCGTCAACTGGATCAATAATGGCGATCAGTATGGGTTTGAAAATTCGGGCGATATCCGCACCATGGACCCAAAAACGCTGCAGGAGAAAACGATCTTCAGCACGGGCGGCCTGCATTTCCCCGGTACGACAACCCCTTTCAAATACGAATCTTTCCAATGGTCGCAAGACTCGAAACACCTTGTATTCCGGACAAATTTCCGGCATATCTATAGAAATTCGGGTATATCGGACTACTATATTTACGACATCGAAGGTCAGGGATTACGCCAGGCGGCGAAGGATGCGCGTTCGGCGCAATTATCCCCTGACGGATCTTCGGTGGGTATCGAACGCGAAGGCAATCTTTTCGTTTATGATTTCGCCACGAATGCCGAGCGGCAACTGACCCATGACATCACCAGCGATACCGGCATTTTCAGCGGCCACTATGACTGGGTATACGAGGAAGAATTCGGACAGGGTCAGGCATGGAACTGGTCGAAGGACAGCCGTTATATCGCCTTCTGGCAATTCGACGAACACCGCGTGCCTCTATTCCAGATGACGAATTTCGAAGGCCTGCATTCCGAACAGGTCCATATTCCCATTCCACAGCCTGGCGATCCCAATCCCGCAGTGCGCATCGGGGTGATCGACGTGCACTCCGGTAGCAAGGTCTGGTTGACGCCCGACGAGACGGGGGATTATTATATCCCGCGCATCTATTGGACCAGCGATCCGGATGTACTCGCGCTGATGACGCTCAACCGGGCACAAAACCACATGAAATTGTATTTCTTCAACGTGAAGACTGGCGAGCATCATGTTGTATTGCAAGAACAGAACAATACCTGGGTCTCCATTTTCGATTTTTATACGGAGGTGAACGATATGGTCTACTTCCCCGAGAATACCCGCGACTTCTTTTGGGTGTCCGACCGCTCGGGCTACTACCATATCTATCATTATAATTATGAGGGACGGCTGATCAATGCGGTCACGAAGGGCAACTGGGATCTTATCAAAGTCACCGGCATCAATCCGAAGACAAAGACCATCTACTATCTGTCGGCGGAGGCGTCTCCGCTGGAGCAGCAGCTGTACAGCATTCGGTATGACGGCAGCGGCAAAAGGCGGCTGACGCAGACCCCCGGTTCCCGCAGGATCGATATGTCGCCGAATACGGCCTGGTATATCGAAGAGTTCAGCAACGTGAACACTCCTTTAGAAGTCGGGTTGTATAACGCTCAGGGCAAGCTGCTAAAAATGCTTGAAGACAATCATGGGGTCAGCGAGTTTATCCGTACGCATGCTTATTCCCCGATGCAGTTGTTCCGATTTCGAACCACGGACACTGCAGATATCGACGGTTATATGATCAAGCCGTTTGATTTCGACTCTTCGAAACGCTATCCGGTCGTCATGCAGGTGTACGGTGGCCCGGAATCTCATGACGTATCCGACCGGTGGGCCAGCGACGGCTTCCAGCAATGGCTGGCGCAAAACGGCTATATCGTCGTAGGTATCAACAACCGTGGAGTCGCCGATTATGGCAGCGCATTTATGAAGATCGTCTACCGGCAGCTGGGCAAATGGGAAAGTCATGATTTCGCCGAAGCCGCGCGCTATCTCGCGACGCTTCCTTATGTCGACGGCGCTAATATAGCGATCATGGGTACCAGTTATGGCGGCTACAGCACCACCTATACGCTGCTGACCCATCCCGGCGTTTTCAAAGTCGGGATCGCCAATTCACCTGTCACCGATTGGCGACTTTATGACGACGTGTATACGGAAAGATATATGGGACTTCTACCCGACAATGAGGCGGGCTATAAGAAAAGCGCGGACATGACCTATGCAGCCAACCTGAAAGATCACCTTCTGCTGATCCATTCTATGAGCGATGACAATGTCCATCCCGCGAATACTATGCAGTTGCTGACCGCGTTGACCAATGCCGGGAAGGATGTCGATCTGAGGATATATCCGCCGGGGGCGCATGGAGCCGCTTATAACTGGCAGAGCTATCTGCTGATCAATACCGTCAGCTATGAATATCTCGAGCGGTATTTGAAACATTAAGCCGGATTCGCTCAGCGGTCCCTGACCTTAGACCGTAGGTCTACCCGGATTCGCCGCATTCACCATACCGGGAGGCACCCGTTTTTTCGACGCCTGTTCATAAGCATAGGCCATGCCGATCAGGCTTGGTTCGGTATAGGCCGTCCCGACGAATGACAGTCCCACAGGCAGATCGAAAACCAGTCCCATCGGCACCGTGACATGTGGGTAACCGGCTATCGCCGCGGGTCCCGAGAACGACCGGCCCGTGCCATAATCGCCGGCGACCAGGTCGATGCAACACGCAGGTCCGCTTGTAGGCGCGACCAGCGCATCCAGCTGATTTTGTTTCATCAGATCGTCTATGATGGTGCGCGCTGTCAGCAGTTTTTTCAATGCTTCCGTATATTCGGGATTATCGAGACTTCCCCGCGCCTCGCTTCTCTCGAGGGTTTCCTGTTTGAAAAAAGGCATCGCTCGTTGTTCGTTGGCCTTGTTGAATGCGATGACGTCCGCAAGCGACCTGACGGATGCACCCGCAGTAGCCAAATAGGCGTCGACACCGTGTTTGAATTCGTATTGCAGGACGATGCCTTCCACGGAATTGGGATCGGTCAGCAACCGCTGCAGCTCGATCTCCACGACGGTGGCGCCTTGCGCTTTCAACACCCCGATAGCCTCCTGGAACAGTGCGACGACGCCTTCGTGACCTGAAAGCGCCGCTTTCTCGATACCAATCTTTTTCCCTTTCAGACTGCCTGCGTCGAAAGATGCGTTATAATCAGGTCTTGTCTTGCCCTGGCTGGTATCGGTGACCGTATCTTCGGGATCGAACCCCTGGAGCGCGGCAAGCAGGAAGGCTGCGTCTTTTACCGACCTTGCCATCGGCCCCGCGGTATCCTGGGTCGAAGAAATGGGAATGATCCCGCTGCGGCTGAGCAGTCCTACCGTGGGTTTGATACCCACGATTCCATTGATGGAAGAAGGCGAAACGACCGAACCGTTGGTCTCAGTCCCGATGGCCACCGCGCAGAGATTGCCCGACACCGCGGAACCCGAGCCTGCACTCGACCCGGATGGGTTCCGGTCCAGGAAATACGGGTTTTTTGTCTGGCCTCCCCGGCTGCTCCAGCCGCTGGTCGACCGGCTCGATCTGAAATTCGCCCATTCGCTGAGATTGGTCTTTCCAAGCAGTACAGCGCCCGCAGCCCGCAGTTTTCCTATGATGAATGCGTCTTTGGCAGCGTGATGCCCTTCCAGCGCGAGCGCCCCCGCGGTCGTCTGCATTTTGTCGCCCGTATCGATATTGTCTTTGACAAGGACAGGGATACCGTGCAGGGGGCCCCTGATCTTTCCGGCCTTTCTTTCCGCGTCCATCGCCGCGGCTATCGACAATGCATCGGGATTGAGTTCGATGATGGCATTGAGGGCCGGGCCTTTTTTGTCGATGGCTTCGATGCGTCGGAGGTATAATTTGGTGATGGACTGGGAATCATGCTGCCCCGATTGCATCATCTGCTGAAGCTGGTCGATGGTTGCTTCCAGCAGGGGAAATTCAGCCGCTACCGGCCCTGTCGTCTCTTCCGCCGTGGCGGTTCTTGCTTCATGGGGAGATGATAAATGAATGGAAGACAACCCGAGTCCGGCTAGCGAGCCATTTCGAAGGAATTTGCGACGGTCCATATGCAGAAGTTTAGATTTAACGGTTGAAAATAAGAAAAAAAGGCCCCCGCGCATCGCGCTGGGGCCGCTATTAAAAAAGAAAGTGAGTCTACTTCTTTCCGATCAACTCCATCACCGTCGTCTTATAATTTGTCCCTATGGGTATCGTCAACTTCCCCAACTCGATGGAATTACCATAGATAGCGCGAATATGACGCACCGCCACGAGCCAGCTGCGGTGAACCCGGATGAATTGCCGGGGGGGAAGTGCAGCTTCCATTTCATTCATGGTCTGGTGCGTGACGAGCGTGAAGTCGGGCGTGACGATCTTCAGGTAATCCTTCATACCCTGAACATAGAGGATCTCGGAGAAATCGACGCGGAAGAATTTACTGTTGGATTTGACGAAGATATGATCGCCCTGCGGACCCGTCATTGGCATCGCTGCGGGATCGCCGGTCGCTGTGAAAGAATAGAGACGACCATCGAGGATCTTATTCACTGCCCTGGCAAATCGCTCGTAGGAAATGGGTTTGAGGAGATAATCGATCACGTTGAACTCGTAGCTTTCGAGCGCATATTCGGCATAGGCGGTGGTCAGAATTACCAGGGGCGGGTTGGAGAGTGTACGAAGAAAATGAAGGCCGCTCATGCCGGGCAGGCGGATATCGAGGAAGAGGACATCTACATCGCGTCGGTCCAGCGCATCCTTTGCCTCGGGCGCCGTGCGGTATACACCCACCAGCTCCATCCGCCCGATACGCGTAATATGACTCTTGATGACATCCTGGGCCAGGGTCTCGTCCTCAACGATGATGCATTTCAACAAGCAGCGATGGTTTTTAAAATTAACGATACGGTGAACGTACTCTTGTTCAAAATTACATCTAAGGTATGAGAATCGGGATAGAGGCTTTCCAGCCGCTCGCGTGCATTGCGTAAACGCAGCTCGCTGGTGCGCGTTTCGTCTTTTTCGGTCTGGATGATATCCAGATCGTAGGAGGCGGGGTAGAGCAGCTCCAGGAGGCTCCTGCTGTGCGAGATGCCCATACCATTGATGCGTTGTGCCTGCATTTCGAGCTCGGTATTGGTGCTGTTGAGGACATTCAGGACCAGCTGACCACTGCCCACCCGAAGGGTGATATAGATGAAGGGCTCGTTGAAGGTGTGATCCATGGCGTGTTTAAAGCCGTTTTCGATAAAAGAGATGAACAGGAAGGGCTCGATCATGATTCCCGTGGTCATGCCTTCCACCGTGAACCGGATATCGGCGTTATAGCGGGTCTTTTCGATCTCTATATAGTTGCGGATGAACTCGATCTCCTTGTCCAGCGGTATCTTTTCTTCGTTGCACTCATAGATCAGGTAGCGCATGATATCCGCGAGCCGGACCACCATTTCCGGCGTCCGGTCCGACTTCTGCATGCTCATCGAATAGATGCTGTTCAGCGTATTGAACAGGAAATGCGGGTTCAGTTGCGCCCGCAGATACCGGAGACGGAAAAAGGTATTGTCCTTTTTCATGGTCTCCAGCATGTCTTTTTCGTCATCCGCCTTCCGGATGTAGAAGACGGCGATCGAAAAGGCCATATTGAACGCCGTCCACCAGGCCTCACGGATCATGGTTCGGGATTGCAGGCTGTAATAGAAGTGTTGTCCGATGGTCAGCGGGAACTTCAGCATCAGGGAATAGATGGCCAGAAGGAAGACCTGGATGATGAGGAAAAATCCCACTGTCAGCAGGATCGGGAATACTTTTCGTCCACTGGTTGTCAGCGCCAGACCCATGATCCGTGAATAGATGATATAGGCCGGAAAGACCAGCAGGCTGATCAGCAGCAGCTGCACCCAGGCGCCCGGGCTATCGATGAAAACTGTCAGGGAATTGGTCATCGGCTGGACCAGCAGCAGTAAGATCCAGTAAAAGATCTCCGCCTTTGGAGCGCGTTTTCGGGGTCTGTCGTTGTCGTATTCCATGGTGGGTTTTATAGGCTCTATAAAGCTAATACAAGACCGGCCCGAAGTGAAAAGATTTCGACTAATTCCTGCGGAGGTTCGATGAATCTGCGCCATGGATGTCGTTTTTCGCTATTTTTGGCGGCAAAAAAGAAGTACCATGGCCACAACCAAGATCACCGTCAAAAGCAATGGCTCGCTCAAACTGGAAGGCGATTTCGAGATCGTCGATGGCAACGGGATGCTCTATGGCCTGGGGGGCAGGGAGATCATCAGTATCTGCCGTTGCGGTCTTTCCAAAAACAAACCGTTCTGCGATGGCAGCCATAAAGGTCATTTCGAGCATGATGCGACTGCATTCGATCTGCCGCCCAAGCCTCAGCCATGAAGGGGGTACGCATCAGCATACTATTCTGTCTGGCCATAGTGCCGGGCGGCGTCATAAAAGCTCAGCTGGATAAGGCTGCTTCCTACGCGCTGATCGCACGCCTGATCCCCACGCATGCCGCCGAATTTACCATCGAGGAGATCCCTTCCCTGCGCGATACCTTCGAGATCGCCAGTCGCGGCAACCAGATCGTGTTAAGAGGCAACAACGGGGTATCCATCGCCTCCGCGCTCTACGATTATCTGCAAACCTTTTGTCATTGCCAGGTCACATGGGACGGCACCAACCTTCATCTCCCGGCCAAACTGCCGCCGGTAACGCATGTCATCCGAAGATCTTCGCCCTATCGCTACCGGTATTATCTCAACTATTGCACCTTCAACTACAGCATGAGCTGGTGGGACTGGCCGCGATGGGAAAAGGAGATCGACTGGATGGCCCTTCATGGCATCGATATGCCGCTGGCCATTACCGGCGAGGAATATACCTGGAAGGAAGTTTACAGGGAATTGGGCTTTTCGGACAGGGAACTGGATTCCTTTTTTTGCGGACCGGCCTGGTTCGCTTGGTTTTGGATGGGCAATCTGGACAGATGGGGTGGTCCCTTGTCACAACATTGGATGGAAAGCCATCGTGATCTGGAACGTCGGATCCTTCGACGCGAGAGACAACTGGGAATGAAACCGGTCTTAGCAGCCTTCACGGGGCATGTGCCCGCCTCGTTTGCGAAACATTTTCCGGGTGCACGGTTGAAAGCTACGAATTGGAAGAACGGTTTTGCCGATACCTATATCCTGGATGCGGCAGACCCTCTTTTTGCGATGATCGGAAAGAAATTCCTGGAGGCGCAAACGCGGCTCTATGGTACCGATCATTTCTATTCCGCCGACACCTTCAATGAGAACGAACCTCCGTCCGATGACCCGGATTTCCTGGCAGCGTTGAGCCGGCGCGTGTATGAAGGTATGCATGAGGCCGACTCGTCAGCCATATGGGTCATGCAGGGCTGGTTATTTTATAGTGACCGGAAATTCTGGAAGCCGGCACAGATCAAAGCACTGCTGGATGCCATACCCGATGAGCACATGCTCCTGCTGGACCTGGCCGCGGAGATCGCACCGGTTTGGAAAAGAACGGACGCCTTTTATGGAAAGCCATGGATATGGAACATGCTGAATAATTTCGGAGGGAATGTGAATCTATTCGGAAGGATGGACGGTGTCGCGGAAGGGCCCGCGGCGGCGCTCAACGATACGTCTTCGGGAAAGCTAACCGGCATCGGCCTCACGATGGAGGCGATCGAACAAAACCCCGTGATTTACGAGCTGATGATGGACAATACCTGGCGGTCGCAACCCATCGATCTGCACGAGTGGCTGGCCGGGTATGTCCGCAACCGCTATGGCGTCGAAGACAGCCTGCTCGTGAAGGCCTGGGAGATCCTTCGCCAAACGGTCTACAATGGCCGCCTCATCCGGGATGGTGCGGAATCGATCATTACAGGCCGGCCGACGCTCGACTCTTCCACCGTCTGGACCCAAACCAAACTCAACTATCCGGCGCCGGACCTTCTGCCGGCATGGGATCTTTTTATGCGCGCGGCGCAACGCCCTGCTCAGACAGACGGATTCCTCTTCGATCTGACCGACATCACCCGCCAGGTGCTGGCCAATTATGCCCTTCCGCTGCAACGCGAATGGGTCGGGGCCTACCGTAGCAGGGACAGCGTCGCTTTTACGCGTTTCAGTCATCAATACCTCGAATTGATCGAAGACATGGACCGGCTGCTGGCTACCCGTAAGGATTTCCTGCTGGGTCGGTGGATCGGCGCAGCCCGGGCCCGGGGCGCCACCCCCGCGGAGAAGCATCTTTACGAGAGGGATGCCAAAGATCTTATCACTCTTTGGGGCGACGCTAACAGCCCCTTGCATGAATATGCCAACCGCCAATGGAGCGGTTTGCTCGACGGGTTCTATAAACCCCGGTGGGAGCAATTTTTCCGGCTGCTGCAATCATCCTTACAGAAGGGCGTCACCCCTGATCTCGCCGGTTTTGAAAAGAATATCCGACACTGGGAATGGAATTGGGTTAACGAAGAACATGTCTTCCCCGTTGCACCCAGAGGGGACAGCCGGCAGGTGGCCATTGCCCTCTACCGGAAATACCGCCAGCGCTTATCAGATGCCTATACCCGCCGTTTCTGATGACATGCCGCCGTGCCAGCGCCCTATCGCACCGTTTCTGATGACTATGCCCGGTCCAGCGCCCTATACCCCCGTTTCTTAAACTAAGTTAATGGATCACGCCCCTCAGGGACCGTAACTTTACACTGTATGAAAAACAATATATCGGGCATCCATCATATCACCGCTATCGCGGGCAATGCCCAACGCAACTACGATTTTTATACCAGGACGATGGGTCTCCGGATGGTGAAACGCACCGTCAATTTCGACGACCCGGGTACTTATCATTTTTATTATGGAAATGAGACGGGTACTCCGGGAACAATACTCACGTTTTTTCCGTGGGAAGGTATCGCGCAGGGAAGGACCGGTACCGGTCTCGCTACCGAGATCGGCTATTCGGTACCTGCCGGCAGCCTGGAGTTCTGGGCGCAGCGTTTCCGGGAACATAAGATCAAATCCGGGGAAGTGGCCGAAAGGATGGGGGAGACCTATCTTCCATTCGCGGACCCCGACGGGCTGAATTTCAGCCTGATCGTTCCGGGGACACCTGACAGCCGCACAGCCTGGAAGACACCGGAGATCGGAGACGCCGTGGCTACCAAAGGTTTTCACAGCGTGACCCTGACATTGAAAAACATCGCTCCCACGGTAGAGGTCCTCACGGATATCTTCGGATATACGCTGCAACGGCGGGAAGGAAACCGGTATCGTTTTGTGGCCGCCGCCAGTGCCGCCTCCGCCAGCCCCGCCGCCGGGAACGCTGCCGCCGGGAACGCCTCCACTGCTGCCAGTCTCGCCCCCACTGCTTCCATCGTGGATATTATCGAGGCGCCCCGTGAAATACGCGGTCTCAACGGCAGCGGAACCAATCACCACGTCGCCTTCCGCGTTGCCGACGAAGCCACCCAGGCGGAATTCCGTGAAAAGATACTCCTGAAGGGACTGCATATCACCCCAAAGATTAACCGGGACTATTTTTACTCGGTGTATTTCCGGGAGCCGGGAGGGGTGTTGTTCGAACTGGCTACCGATGATCCGGGATTTACCGTTGATGAACCGAAAGCCGAATTGGGCAGTCATCTGAAATTGCCTGTCCAGTACGAATCCATGCGGGACAGCATCGAAAAAGGCCTTCCGGCGCTTCATCTTTAAAACACAACATGCATACTTTACAATATATCACTGGTGGCACCGACATCGGGACGGCGGATAAGGCCCTGATCCTTGTGCACGGCCGCGGCGGTTCAGCCGAAGACATCCTTTCGCTGGCGGATGCCCTGCCGGTAGAAGATTACGCCTTATTCGCCCCGCAGGCTGCCGCCAATTCCTGGTATCCTTATTCCTTTATGGCTCCTCTGTCCAATAATGAACCCTGGCTGACCAGCGCCCTCGGGGTGCTGAAACAACTGGTCGCGCATATCGGGTCGAAAGGGATCGCCGCCGATCATACCTGGTTCGCGGGTTTCTCGCAAGGCGCCTGTCTGATGCTGGAATATCTTGCGCGCAATGCCGAACGTTATGGCGGAGCGGCAGCGTTCACCGGCGGGCTCATAGGCGACAGGATCTATCCGCAGCATTACCGGGGAGATTTTGGCGGGACGCCGGTTTTCATCGGCACGGGCGACCCCGATCCGCATGTGCCGGTTCAGCGAGTACATGATACCGTTAGCCTCCTGAAGGGGATGAATGCCGCCGTAACGGAGAAGGTCTACTCCGGGATGGGGCATACGATCTCGGGCGACGAATTGCGCCAGGCCAGCAGGCTGGTGCTGGGGCGGGAACTGTCGGCATGAGCGGGAGTAGTCGGGGAGGGGCGGGAACTGTCGGCATGAGCGGGAGTAGTCGGCGAGGGGCGGGGCCGGAACGTTCAATGTTTCCTGTACATGCCCGATCTGATCTTGCTGAGGAATTCCGGCGATACGCCAATATACCTTGCTATCTGGTGCTGCGGCACCCTCTGCGCCACCTGCGGATACTTTTCCAGGAACTGGCGATATCTTTCTTCCGCCGTTTGGGACACGGAGGCATAGAACCGTTGTTGTAAAACACCCAGTGATCGCTGCAGCAATAGCCGGAACATCCGCTCGAAAGCGGGCACCCGCTCGAACAGAAGCTTCTTTGCCGCATAATCGATGGTGAGCAGCTCGCTGTTCTCGATGGTCTCGATGAAAAGATTGGACGGCACCCGTTCGGAGAAGCTGATGATATCGCTGACCCACCATTCCTCCACCGCGAAAAGCAGGATGGTTTCGACCCCCTCCTTATCAAGGTAGTACGTCCGGATGCAACCCTTAAGGATGAACGCTTCGAAATCGCAGATCTCTCCCTCTTTCAGCAGGAATTGTTTCTTCCGGAAGCTGCGATGTCGGAGCAGAGAATGAAAGAACTCCCGTTCGTCCCCCGTAAGGGTAACGTATTTGGACACAAACTGATCGATCTCATCGAACATTCCGCAAATTACGTAACTTCAGCACATGAAAGTGCTGCTCTTCAACGGTTGCAGTGACCCGCGTCCCGAATCCACCGGCCGCAGGATATCCGCCTATCTGCACCGGCAACTCATCGAAAAGGGATTTTCCGTCTCCCAGGTAAACGTCTGCGATGCACAAATCCCGTTCTTCGAATTGCGTCAGCCACATCCGGTGGCCGCGGTAGAGGATATGTGCGAGGCCTTTCTGCAATCCGATCTTCAGGTATGGCTGACTCCGCTGTATCACGGGGGGATGACCGGCGCGATGAAGAATTGTCTGGACTGGCTGGAGCTCACGTCGCGTCTGGAAAAACCTTATCTTACCGACAAGGTAGTGGGGCTCGTTTGCTGGGCCGACGGCGGACAGGCCATGCAGGGGATCAACGCCATGGATGCCGTAGCCAAGGCCCTTCGCGCCTGGGTTATTCCTTATACCGTCGCATTGGTGAAGGATCAGTTGTATACGGATGCCCATCGTCGCGAGCTGGCCGTCGAGCATACGCGCAAACTGGACAGACTGCTCGGTTTGCTGGGCAATGCCCGGCAATCCCTAGCCCTCACCTAAAACATCAACCCGATAATGAGAAACCTCATCTTCGCCTGCATCTTTATTTGTCTGGCTAGTACCGCATCGGCCCAAAGCGAAAAGGCCCGGACCGAAAAGCCGCAAACCGCCGGTCCTTCCTTCGTAAAAGTTACGGGAGAAGTCCGGACACCGCTGACCCTCGCCGCCGCAGATATCGCCGCAATGCCCCGGACCACCGTCAGTGCCAAAGACAAACAGGGGGCGGCGCATAGCTATACCGGTGTCGCCCTTTCGGACATTTTCAAAAAGGCTGGCGTGACCATGGGGTCCCAATTAAGAGGTAAGAACATG
>DASYSV010000261.1:0-8144 GCA_036010185.1 Puia sp. | reverse complement strand
TTGCCATACTTCAAAGATAATAAAACTTATCAGTTACATACTGTTTGAAAACTTAAATGATTATGCTTATATCTGCCATGCCTATACGACAACGACGAGATATTTCTTGATTGCGCGAACCATTTATTACGATTAGCGCTCATACGAAAAATTTTGGTAATTCCCAAGAACTTTCTTTCCACGGATGTGCAAAAAAATTGGTGTAAATAAGTGATACATAATAATATATGCATGCCGTGGTTGCATAAATATTGTTCGTATATTCGCCCGTAATCATTGATTAATGTCAGACAAGATCACATTAGATATCGACATTGCAGATGCGCCGGAATACATCGACCTAATTCAAAAGATGCGTCTTGCCGTTGACGAGGAAATATCCAAACGTCAAAGGGAATTAAGCGCATTGGTGACTAAGTCTGTTCAACTTGGGTTCATGCTTGAAAAGCTGGGTAGCTCGCCTAGTGGCATTCCTATTGTTGTAGACAGTAATATTATTATTGGCGGTAACGGCAACCGGCAAGTGGCACCGGTAAAGGTAATCAACGGGTACAATCACAAGTGGACAGTATGGGAAAAAATACAATACGTCCTGCGCAAACAGATTGAGCCTATCAGCAAGATCGACATTATTAAAATTTTGGAAGGATTGGAGCCAGGGTTAGCCGAATTGCGCGGCGCAAAGTACAGGACGTTTTCGGTATCAATTTCCGCTTGCTTATCGACTAAGTCTGCGAACGGTTTGCTTGCAAGGGCTAGGGCAACCAACAAGGATGATTATAAATACTATTTACCAAATAAGGAGGCGACAGAATGAAAAAGGCCGGATCCATTTACTAGACAAATCCGGCCAATTACGTAAAGCAAGATGTCAAACATACTTAACAGGGATGGGGGATGTTCGGTGAGAATCCGAGGTAGTAGCTCCAACTAATACCAAGACATCGAATAAACCTCAGAAGCGGCCGCCTTCCAACAGCGGACGCGCCCTGTTATTACTACAAATATAGGATATATCCTTGGATATAGCAATTGCTATATCATTTGATATAGCACATTTGGGATGTAAAAATATTGAGGAAGCGGGTAAGGGTTGGAGTCTATCCTCACCCACATTATAGGCCGGGACGGCGATAGAACCGCCCCGCAGCCCCCAACCAGACACCCCAATCAGGATATGGAGTCGCAGCCATTGGCCCCCCTTCCGGGGGCCTTTCCTGTCTTGCAAAAGTAAAAAATAGTTTGGATAAAATTAGGTATATACTGGGACTTGTGTTACATTTGTCCCATCAACTACCTAATTTATGAACTTCAAGACTCTCACCGAACTGTACGACTACTTCAAGACTGAAGAAGTTTGCATTGCATACCTGGAGCAACAGCGTTGGGGGGGTACTCCTGCATGCCCGTTCTGCGGAGTGATCAATCCTTATAGAACGAATCGCGGTTTCAAATGCCGGGAGAAAGCCTGTGGAAAGAAGTTCACGGTTAAGGTTGGAACGATCTACGAGAACAGCAAGATTCCCCTTCGCACATGGTTTGCCGCCGGCTACCTCTGTCTTTCCTCGAAGAAGGGTGTCAGCAGTTTGCAGATCAGCCGTCAGTTAGGCATCACACAGAAAACCGCGTGGTTTGTCCTACATCGCATACGTGAAATGCTTAAAGATAAAGCTCCGCAAATGCTGAGTGGTACGGCGCAGATAGATGAATGTTACGTGGGAGGTTTGGAGAAGAATAAGCACTCTAACAAGAGGGCAAAACAAGGAAGGGGAAAAAGCGGTTGGGCGAATGATACTAAGACGCCAGTTTTCGGCATAGCGGAGACGGGCGGGAAGGTTATCGTTGAGGTTTCGGAGTGGGTCACGAAAAGAGAAGCACGGCAGTTAATCGAAAAGCATGTGCAGAAAGGTTCCAATATGGTAACGGACGGCTTGTCTATGTATGCTTTTTTGGGGGAAGATGACCGGTTCAAACATTATGTAGTTGACCACAAAGCAGGTCAATATGTGAACGGAGGTTTTCACACCAATGGTATTGAGAACTTCTGGTCCCTCCTGAAACGGGGGATCATCGGCATATTCCACCAAATAAGCCCGCAGCATCTCCAACGCTATTGCGACGAGTTTGCGGCCCGGTACAATACCCGGAAGATAAAGGATCATGAACGCTTCGATCTCTGCCAGCAGCGGGTAAATGGCCGCTTAACCTATAGGCAGCTTATTGGCAAAAGCAAGGGAACCAGGGGAGATGCTTTCTCACAAATGATGGAATAATAAATAGTATTTCGTATGAGATTGCGGACCTATATAACAGCAAAGGCTGCCATATGGCAACCTTTGCTGTTTAAAATTTTTGGATCGGTTAATTAGCTTTTTGTCGCTTCACCATCACGACTAAGACGAGGTTTCATTTTCTGAAATTTTTATAAAATTAAACAATATAATATACAAAACATTTACCGATTATCAAAATGCCTGATTTTCCGGCATTGTACCCAAGTCTACCCCAAAGCAGAACTTATGCCCCACCTTAAGAACGCTTTCATTAACGAATTGTTGCACAAATCTGTCAGCAAATCCGGTCAAACCATGACGAGCTGTCAGGCGCATTTCCAGAAAAGTGCCATTTTCAAATAATGGGGTTTCAATATCTACTTCCGTAAATATGACTTGCGCAAATAGGCAAAATGGGTCTTTATCGCTAAACTTCCTTCGTACGCGATTAATACTTGTCCATTCAGAGGTGTGCATTTTTATATGATGAATAGAGACGTTCGAACGACCGCCAGTATGACTAACCGGTACCATTTTAAACATTTCAATTTTTACATCAAAGGCATGATAACGAGAGGTATTTACAATCTTAAATAAATACATATCGCCACGCTTGCATATATATTTGGATATCATCAGCTTGGGCCGCATGAAAACCAAGACGAGATATAAGAATAAAAATGCGACCAAAGTTCCGGCAAGTATATGAATTATAACTGCCGCTAGAATGTCGTTGACGGTGGTAAGTTGAAGCAACCACCAGACTAAAAACGCAACCAACGCAATAGGAACCAATGCCAACAATAGGAACCTGCCTAATCTTGAAAAAAATGGGGTCATATTTCTACATAATTAAGTTAAACGCCGCGGAAGATAAGGAAAAAACCTATCTAGCAAAAGAGTGATTTAACCCTTTCCAATCTTAAATTCCTCTGTCCCAACTGGTATATAGTTGCCACAATTCCCGGCTAACACTCGTTAGTTATTACTATATTTGTCGCTGGGCCGGCGCGGCCAATAAAATCTATGGCTAAAATCCAGAGCAAAGGCAACAGCACCAAAAAAGAGGTGATCATAGAGAAAGCCTCCCGCCTCTTCAGGGAGAAGGGATTCGGCGCTGCGTCGATGCGCGATCTGGCGGATCATGTGGGGGTGGAGGCTGCCAGCCTTTACAACCATATCCAATCCAAATCGGAGATACTGCAGACGATATGTTTCCGCGTGGCCAATGCCTTCATGTCCAATTTGGAATCGGTGGAGACCAGCGCCCAGCCCATCCTCAAGAAAATGGAATCGATCATCCGGCTCCATATCCGGATGATGCTGGATCAATATGAGTATGTCTATATCGCCGATCATGAATGGCGGCATCTTCCGGAGCCCTATCTCTCGAATTTCCTCAATCAGCGGCGCAACTACCGCAAACGCCTGGGGGATATCATCGAAGACGGTATCACCAGGGGCGAGATCAAAACAATAGAACCCTATACCGCCGTCTTAGTCATCCTATCTGCCATCAGCGGCATCGATTCCTGGCAGCGATCGCGCAAAAGCACTACAGCCGAAGCACTCGAGGCGAATATGGTAAAATACCTGATCGAGGGGTTAAAAAAATAATACGTGGCCCATTTCCAACGATTGAAAATTGAGGATGTCCGCCGCGAAACGGCCGATTGCGTATCCATCGCCTTCCACATCCCCCCGGAGCTCAGAGAAGCCTTTCGTTATTCCCAGGGACAAAATATCACCGTCCGCACCTTTGTCGCCGGAATGGAAGTGCGGCGTTCGTATTCCATATGCAGCAGCCCGCTCGATAATGAGCTGCGCATCGCCGTGAAAAAAGTACCCGGCGGCCAATTCTCCACCTTTGCCAACGAAGTGCTGCAGCCCGGCCACGAGCTGGAAGTGTTGACGCCTTCCGGAAAATTCTACACCGAACTCCGGCCGGAAAACCAAAAGCGCTATCTGGCCTTTGCCGCGGGCAGCGGTATCACGCCGGTGATCTCGCTGATCAAGACCACGCTTGCCGTAGAACCGCAAAGCCATTTCACCCTGGTATACGGCAATCGTCACCGCCCTTCCATCATTTTCAGAGATCAGCTGGAGGCCCTGAAGAATCGCTATATGCAGCGTCTGGCTTTGCACCACATACTCAGCCGTGAGGAAATGGATATCCCCTTGTACCAGGGGCGTATCGATGCGGATAAATGTCGGGAGCTGTGCGACGGGGTGATCGATCTTTCGTCGACGGACGAGGTCTATCTGTGCGGACCGGAGGAGATGATCTTTACCGTCAGAGACTGGCTGGAACAACAGGGAGTGGAGAAAAAGAAGATACATTTCGAACTCTTTCATCCTTTGGATAAAACGGGAATCGCGACCCGGGAGCGGCAGACGTCGCCGGAAAACGGTGCGGCGGCGACAGAAAAGACGAGCCAGGTGACGGTACGTCTCGACGGCATCAATCATGTCTTCAATCTTCCTTTCGAAGGAGCCTCTATCCTGGATGCTGCCCTTTATGAGGGAGTCGATCTGCCCTTCGCGTGCAAAGGAGGGGTCTGCTGTACCTGCCGCGCACGACTGACCGAGGGACAGGTGGAAATGGATCTGAACTATGCACTGGAAGCCGACGAGCTGGCGGCCGGATTCATCCTCACCTGCCAATCGCATCCGCGGTCCCCGAAAGTGACGGTCGATTTCGATTCAAAATAAAGCCGGGCTGAAAGGAAGATAAGGGTCGCCCCAGAAAGAGAAGATGATATTGACGATCAACAAACCGATCAGGAAGCGGACGACGATGAGGAGGATGGCGCTGATGATCGTATAGCTGATTCGCTGATCGCGTTGACCGGGTTTCAGGACAGGTATTCCCAGGTAAAAAAGATACACGCCATAGAGTCCCAACGCTATCAATCCGTGCAATGATGGCCATAGAAAAAAGATGCCCGCAATCCAGGCGGGCGTGTAAGAATAGGCCACGAGCTGCGCAGCCCGTTTCGCATTTCTCTTCGATCCGAATCCGATGCCCAGCCAATCGACGATATAGGTCCCCAGCCAATATACGACCAGTGAGGTGATAAAGCTATCTATCGCCATGGCGGACCCCCAGTACAGACCGCGTACCCGGAACCGAAGACCATTTACCCCGATAAAGCCATAGCCGATGAAGCTGGCGACAGCGGGTATAAGGGCCATGGGGATCACGTAGCCGGCGAGAAGCGCTCTCACCGGGCTGCACTCCTTTCCTATTCTTTGCCATTCAGCGATGGGAGAAAAGAGTATCCGCCTACAACGGGTCAGAAGGGGCATACCCGAAAGATAAGCAATCCCTTAAATACGCCTGCCCGGATACTAACAGTTGTTAGCTTTCGAAAAAGAAGTATATTTGCGGATAAACAAAAATTGCATGTCGTCTTCCGTCAATGAACATGGTTTCCAGGAAAGGATCGATCAGGATATCCGGATCGAGCCGAAGGATTGGATGCCCGACGCTTACCGGAAGACCCTGATAAGGCAGATATCGCAACATGCGCACAGCGAGATCGTGGGTATGCTGCCGGAGGCCAACTGGATCACGCGGGCGCCCAGTCTCAGGAGGAAGGCTACGCTGATCGCAAAGGTGCAGGATGAGGCGGGACATGGGCTGTATCTCTATGCGGCGGCCGAGACGCTGGGTATAAGCCGGGACGAGATGATCGAACAGCTGCATAGCGGCAAGGCAAAGTATTCTTCTATCTTCAACTATCCCACGCTGACCTGGGCAGATATGGGAGCCATCGGCTGGCTGGTCGACGGCGCTGCGATCATGAACCAGGTGCCCCTGTGCAGGGCCTCCTATGGTCCTTATGCCAGGGCGATGGTAAGGATTTGTAAGGAGGAAAGCTTTCATCAACGCCAGGGTTTCGAGATACTGCTTGTGCTGAGCCGCGGAAGCGAGTCGCAACGAAGGATGTGTCAGGATGCGATCGATCGGTGGTGGTGGCCCTCGGTCATGATGTTCGGACCGAATGACGATGCTTCACCGCACACGGCGCAAAGTATGCGATGGAAGATCAAACGATTCACCAATGACGAATTACGGCAGCGTTTCATCGATGTCTGCGCGGAACAGGTCAAGTTGCTGGGAATGACCCTGCCGGATGAAAACCTGGTATGGAATGAGGAGCGCGGGCACAATGATTTCGGGCCGATCGACTGGGAAGAGTTCAGGAATGTCATCAACGGTAACGGCCCCTGCAACCGGCAGCGGCTGGAGGCAAGGGTACAGGCGCATGTGGATGGAGCCTGGGTGCGGGAAGCGGCGTTGGCGCATGCACGAAAACGTTCAAATCTCAATAAGGAGGAAGCCGCATAATATGGAAAAAGAAACGGGTAGCGCGGGTACATGGCCGCTGTGGGAGATCTTTATCCGCAGCAAACAGGGTCTCGATCACAAACATGTCGGCAGTCTGCATGCCGCGGATGCGGCAATGGCTATAGAGAACGCCAGAGATGCCTATACCCGTCGAATGGAAGGCGTCAGCATCTGGGTGGTGGAAAGTAAATATATCCATGCTTCGAATCCCGATGAAGCTGCATCGCTGTACGATCCCGCCAATGACAAGGTTTATCGCCACCCGACCTTCTACGATTTGCCGGATGAATTAAAGCATATGTAAGATGTCGTCTCCAGCCATCATCGAATATACCCTGCACCTGGCGGACAACGCGCTTGTCCTGGGCCACCGCAACAGCGAATGGACCGGCCATGGCCCTATCCTCGAGCAGGATATCGCCCTGTCGAATATTGCCCTGGACCTGATCGGGCAGGCGAGGAATCTTTATCAGTCGGCGGCCGGGGTCATGGGTACCGACGGGAGGGAAGAACGCGCGACGACTACGGAAGATGATCTGGCTTATATGCGTGACGCCTGGGATTTCAGGAATTGTCTGCTCGTCGAACACCCCAATGGCGATTGGGGGATGACGATGTTGAGACAGTTTTTTTTCAGCGCCTGGCAATATTACTTTTATGGCGAGCTGCGACATAGCCGGGATAACATGCTGGCCGCCATCGCGGTGAAATCGCTTAAAGAAGTGACCTATCATCTGCGATGGAGCGGCGAATGGGTGATCCGTCTCGGCGACGGCACCGATGAAAGTCATTCCCGGATGGTAAAAGCGATGGAACACCTGTGGCAATTCACCGGTGAGCTTTTCGAGCCCGCGGCATACGAAAAGATGCTGGTCGCCGAAGGTATAGCCGTGGATCTTGCGGTCATCCGGCCGATGTGGGATCAGCGGGTGAATGAAGTATTGAGCGCGGCGCAGCTGACATATGGCAGCAGCGGGTGGATGCAGACCGGCGGCAAGCAGGGAAAACATACCGAACATTTGGGCTACCTGCTGGCCGAGATGCAATTCCTGCAAAGGGCCTATCCGGGGTGTGAATGGTAGTACGATGGAGGAGATCAAAACCATATGGTCGTTATTAGAAACGGTTGAAGACCCCGAGGTGCCGGTCCTGTCGGTGATCGATCTGGGCATCATCCGCGAGGTAAGTCTCGAAAACGGCCAGCCGGTTATCGTAATAACGCCTACCTATAGTGGCTGCCCGGCGATGGATATGATCCGGGTCAGGATCAGGATGGCGATGATGGAACACGGTTTCTCCGACGTGCAGATCCGAACGGTGCTTTCGCCGGCATGGACCACGGACTGGATGAGCGAAAATGGCAAGGAAAAGCTGAAGGCGTTCGGGATAGCGCCGCCCATGCCTATGCCGATCGTCTGCCATCCGGGTATGTTCCACCAGGATGAAGCCATACCCTGTCCCCGATGCAATTCTTACCGCACCACACGGATCAGCGAGTTCGGCAGTACGGCCTGTAA
>DASYSV010000258.1:0-2928 GCA_036010185.1 Puia sp. | reverse complement strand
CGATTTTCATCATAATGGCGCTTTCTTCGTCATGGATGGCTGGGCTTTCTATTCCTCTTTCGGCAAACCGCGACCGAAACCAACCACCATCGGACCTTCCGGTTTCGACTACTATACAAAGGATAATTATAAATGGTATCTGGAGACGGGCGCACTGAAAAATATCATGAAGCTCACCGGCGACAGCATCGCTTTCTGGACGGATTTGTACCAGCATCCCAACCGCGACGCGTGGTGGCAGGCACGTAATGCCCGCGTCGCGCTCTACGACATCAAACCGGCCATGCTGGTCGTAGGTGGTCTCTTCGATGCCGAGGATTGCTTCGGTGCGCAGAATGTGTACAAAGCATTGAAAAAGCAAAGTCCTTCCACGAACTCTCATCTCGTCCTCGGTCCCTGGTACCACGGACAATGGGCGTCCAACGACGGGACCCACATGGGCAACGTCCGGTTCGGCTCCAATACGTCCTGGTGGTACCAGAATAACATCGAGATACCTTTCTTCGAATACTACCTGAATGGAAAGGGTCCCGAACCCCACCTGCCCGCCGCTACCGTCTTCGTCACCGGCGCCGACGAATGGAGACAATTCGATCAGTGGCCCCCCGCACAGTCGCAGGACCAGACTATCTACCTGCAGGAGGACGGCGGACTGGCATGGACGGCGCCAACCGGCAAGACCAGTTTCAGCGAATATATCAGCGATCCCGCCCATCCGGTTCCCTATGCCGACGGCGTCCACTTCTTCCGCACCCGCGAATATATGGACGATGACCAGCGCTTTACCAGCCGCCGGGCGGACGTGCTCACCTTCCAGACACCGGTATTGCAGGAAGACCTGACCCTGGCCGGACCCGTCACCGCCGATCTGAAGGTCAGCCTCACCGGAACCGACGCCGATTTCGTCGTCAAGGTCATCGACGTATTCCCAGACGATTTCAGCTATACGGCTCAGGGACCGGTGCCGGTAAGAAGCCATGACAATGCCCCCGGTTATCCCATGGGCGGCTACGAGATGCTCGTCCGCGCCGAGATCATGCGCGGCCGGTTCAGGGAAAGCTTCGAAAAACCCACCCCCTTCACACCCGGCAAGGTGGAGACAGTAAAATGGACCACTCCCGACGTGGCTCATACGTTTAAAAAAGGACACCGACTCATGATCCAGATCCAAAGCAGCTGGTTCCCGCTGGTTGACCGGAATCCGCAAAAGTTTGTGGATATTTATACAGCCAACGACAGCGATTTCCAGAAAGAGACCATCCGCGTTTTCCATGACGCGGCACATCCTTCTGCCATTACCCTGCCAGTTTTAAAATGACCTCTATGCGCATACCTTATCTATTGCTCCTTTTCGTGCTGCCCGCCGCCTGCACCGCCCAGGACCGCCGCCCGACGCCCCAGCCCAGCTATGTCAAAGACAACTTCGACAAACGCGAGGTCGACATCCCCATGCGTGACGGCATTCGCCTCCATACGGTGATCTACACGCCAAAGGACAATACCCGCGCCGAACCCTTCCTCATGCAACGGACGCCGTATTCGGCGGGACCCTACGGTGATTCCGTAAGCCGGGGAAACCTGGGACCGAACAGTGAGCTGATGCGCAGCGGATATATCTTCGTTTACCAGGATGTCCGTGGCCGATATATGAGCGAAGGCGATTTCCAGGAAATGACGCCCGCCGGCGGTCACACCGACGAGAGCACCGACACCTGGGACACCATCGACTGGCTGCTAAAGAACATAAAAAACAACAACGGCCGCGTCGGTATCTGGGGCATCTCCTATCCCGGTTTCTACGCCTCCGCCTCCCTGCCCAACGCACATCCCGCTATCAAGGCCGTTTCACCCCAGGCGCCCGTCACCGACGAATTCATCGGCGACGACGCCAACCACAACGGAGCCTTTTTCCTTCTCGACAATTTCGATTTCGACAATGGTTTCGACATCCCCCGCCCCACCCCTGTCAAACACTATGCGGGCCCCATCTTCCACGTGAGTATCAACGACGCCTACCGTTTCTTTCTCGATCTCGGCCCGTTGAAGAACAGCAACAATGCGGATTATTTCAATCACCGGGGAAAGATCTGGGATGAATACCTCGCGCATTCCACCTACGATTCCTATTGGCAGGCCCGCAATATCCGCACCCATCTGAAGAATATCCGCCCCGCCGTACTGGTAGTCGGCGGCTGGTTCGATGCCGAGGACATGTTCGGTTCCCTGCGCACCTACGAGGCGATAGAAAAACAGTCGCCGCACAACGACGATCATATCATCATGGGACCCTGGACGCACGGTGCCTGGAGCGCGAAAACCTGGAACCATTTCGGCCCCCTGGACTTCGGAGAAAATGTGAACATTCATTATCATGAGATCGAGACCGCCTTCTTTAATCACTATCTCAAAGACTCTGCACAGGCACCCCTCGCCGAAGCCACTGTTTTCGAGACGGGCTCCAACCAGTGGAAACAATACGCTACCTGGCCGCCTGCCGAAGCAACACCCACGAAATTCGACCTCCAGTCGGGCGGAGGCCTCGACGCCGAAAAACCTTCCACCGGCTATGACGAATACGTCAGCGACCCCTCCAACCCCGTTCCCTATATCAACGGCGTACACGGCGGCCGTGACAACACCTACATCGTCACCGACCAGCGCTTCGCCGCGCAAAGGCCGGATGTCCTTTCCTATCAAACGCCGCCGCTTAAAAAAGATCTCACGGTTACCGGCCGTCTGAAAGCCGATATCTTCCTCTCCTCCACCGGCACAGATGCCGATCTGATCGTCAAGCTGATCGATGTTTTCGATTCCACCGGCTACCAACGACTCGTTCGCGCCGAAGTCTTCCGTTGCAAATTCCGCAACAGCTTTGAAAAACCCGAACCCCTCATCCCAAACAAGCCGGCGGAGATCGCCTTCAACATG
>DASYSV010000247.1:0-1715 GCA_036010185.1 Puia sp. | reverse complement strand
GTGACGCGCTGACCCGTACCATAAGTCGCCAGTAAGGGCCAGAAAAGGCCCAGATCGGTCATGGAAGGGATCACCTTTTCGATGCCGGCAATTACGATATGAGTCTTGGGGAAGGCGGAGCTAAGACGCGCGTTACCTTCATTTTCAGTAACGGCGACACCTCCGATGTCCGAGATGATAAAATTGGCACCGGTAATACCGATCTCCGCCTGAATGTATTTTTTACGAAGCCGATCCCTTGCCACGAGGGTCAGCTGTTCAGGAGTAAGACCGGGGCGCGTATTCAGCTTCTCGTAGAAAAGTTTGGCTACGTCCTCCTTGCTCTTATGCATGGCGGGGGTCACGATATGATACGGAGGCTCCCCGTCCAATTGCTGAATATATTCTCCGAGATCGGTCTCTACGCTTTCGATGCCGTTGGTCTCCAGGAAGTGGTTCAGCTTGATCTCCTCGGTGACCATGCTCTTGCTCTTGACGACTGAACGGCATTTCTTTTCCTTACAGATGGCGAGTATTTCGGCCAGCGCCTGGGTGGTGTTCTCCGCCCAGATGACCCTGCCGCCCCTCTGCGAGAAAATGGCTTCAAATTCTTCCAGCTGTTTGTCGAGATTTTCGATGGCCCGCCATTTGATGTTCTTCGCCCTTTCCCGCGCAAGGTTCAGATCGGCGAACTGCTGTTTGCCCTGGGGTACCGCGGCATTATACCTGCCAATATTGAAATTGATCTTGTTGCGGTGGTCCAGGTCCTCCGCTTTTACCGTGCTGCGGGCGATGAAATTAGCGGCGGTATCTGTCATGGTTTTATCTTTTCTGAAAAATGTGCTTCGGCCGCCTGCTCGAGCGCGGAGTAGAATTCCTTCCCGAATTTGCGGATGAGCGCTTCCTTCAGGAAGACATATACGGGTGTCTTCAATCTTTTTCCCTGTACGCAGCCGGGACGGCAAAGGGTGTCGCGGGGTTCATAATTCACTACTTCGCCTGCTTTCGTTTTCCCGGTCTTGATGGGATAAAGGTGACAGCTGACTGGCTTTTTCCAACCGATCTTCCCGTCGTAAAAGGCTTGCTCGATGCCGCATTTGATGATCCCGTTATTATCCCGGATACCATAAGCGCACATCTTTCCACCGATGGTCGGCGTTACCCAGCCGAATTCTCTATCATACTGATAACGGCCCCCGGATTCTATTTCCCGGACGCCGGCAGTTGTCAGGTAGGGCTTTACAACTTCGTAAACCTCATTGAGACGATCGAGTTCCTCCTTTTCGAGCGGGGCGCCGGCGTCCCCATCCTCACAGCAGCCGCCTTTACATTTCAGGAGATCGCAGACAAACTGCTCGCGGACAACTTCGTCACTTACCAGGATATTATCTATGGCTATCATAATGTCGGTTACAAATATAGGTCATTTCCGGGGTGCCGGAGCGGCAGGAACTTTCCACCGGAAGGTATTGATCAGATGTTCCATATCCTTTTCGAGAAAAGAGTTGACGATGCCCAGCGAATCCTCATTAGGGGTGGTATCGAAATACAGGGCGCCGCGCAGGAAATGACGCGTAGTATCGGTAAGGAAGAATTGATTGGCAGTCGCAGCGTTGCCCCCGACATGGAAAAAGATGCCGCCGACGCCGTTGGGGGTCTGAATGACGGTCTGATCGATGGAACTGGCCTTGACGCTGTGCTTGAAGGTCATTTTAAAGGCGTCGTCCCTCAGCTTG
>DASYSV010000227.1:0-7002 GCA_036010185.1 Puia sp. | reverse complement strand
ACCCATCTTCATTTCGACCATTGCGGAGGTAGTATTACCCGGGAGGCCGACAAACTGGTGCCGGCCTTTAAGAATGCGCATTACTGGAGTCATTCGCGGCATTGGAAATGGGCGACGGAACCGAACGACCGGGAAAAGGCGTCGTTTTTGAAAGAGAATATCCTGCCGATACAGGAGAGTGGGCGGTTGCGGTTCGTGGATCAGGAGTACGCCGCGGACCAGAAGACGGGTGCTGACTGCGGGGGTGCGGGGGAGCCGGGGAGGCTTCGCGACGTGATACTACCCGGGATATCGGTCCGTCTGGCAGAAGGTCATACGGCCGCGATGATGTTACCGCAGCTGTCCTATAGGGGGCGGACGGTGGTGTTCATGGCCGACCTGTTGCCATCGATGGGTCATTTCCCTCAGCCTTATGTCATGGCTTATGATATGTTCCCGCTGACGACGATGCAGGAGAAAAAGGCTTTTTTGGAAGATGCCGCGGCCGGCGGGTATGTGCTTTTCTTCGAACATGATCCCGGTACCGAATGCTGTATCCCGGAGCGGACAGATAAGGGTGTGCGGCCGGGCAAGGGATTCAGGCTGGCAGAGCTCTAGCGCACTTCTTTCTTTCTCCATAGCGTAGATTCGAGCACCGAATTGACCATCACCGGGGCATAGTTGTCGCGCAGGAAACCATGCCACTCTTCATCGGCCGCGCAATTCGAAAACCAGTCCCCTCCAGAAGTAAGATCGAGTACATAAGTGGTCCGATGCCGCAGGAGGTCCTGCTCGATGCTGCGCAGCAGCCGGAGGTCGGTATCCCAGGTCGGGTATAATCTCCAGAAATGCTGGTACACCCAGACAGAAGGGGCCCGTACGTTCAGTTCATTGGTCATATAAACTGAATTTATGCTACCGAATACATAGAATTGATAGTCCGACAGCCGTTGCTGAAGAAGATAGGGTAATTCGGGCGCGGCGGCGACCTCATCAACATCTTTACTTTTCAAGTGAGTCGCGTGCTGGGCGGCGGTGTATGCGAGACTCAGGGCTGCGATAATTGAAAATATCGCGTGTGCCCTGTAACCCGACAAGACCGGCTCACGCGTAAACGCGAATGCACAGAACAACAAAATAGGAATGGAACCCGCCAGGGGAAGGATATAATGCGTAAAGGTGATGCGGTATATATTTGGAACGATATCGCGTCCGCCCATGAATTCAGCGGCAACGGATAACGGAATGGCCAACAGGGCAAGCAGGATCAGCTTCCGGTTGGACGATGGGAAGATCGAAGCACACATCCCGAGGACAACCGTTACCAGGACTGCCACCTCGTAGTTTCCCCCATCCATCAGGGTTTTTAGTTTGATCAGGTGGTCTCTGAAGGACTCCTTCAGGGTGTGGGTATACCAGCCGAAATTAAACAGGAATGCATCCTGCCAGGCAACGGTCAAAGCGTGATTCCAGGCAAAATACAGGATCAATGGTAACGTCACCGAGGCGAAACCCAGGAATACGCGAAGCAGCCGGCGGCCAAAAGGTAAACTGTCCGTGGCAGGCAAAAAACTGTAGAGAAAAAAAGGAATAAGCTGCAGCACCTGATCCTGTTGCATAAAAAAGATCGAGGCGCCGATCGCTCCGAGACCAAAATACCGGAAACGATGCTTTCCCATCAGGACACAGAAAAAAATGACCATCAGGACGGTCGTGTATTCACGAGTCATGCCTATGCCAAGACATAGCAGATGGTCCCTGATCATGAGGTTGAATATCAGGGGCGGAACCCAGGGAAAAGGCAATCGATATTTTTCGCCCAGGCGAAAGAAAAGAAAGGTTGCCAGCAGGACCAGTCCGGCATCGATCAGCCATTGTGTCCATCCGTTCAGCAGGACCCCCGCATAGTTGAGAAAGAAGATCAGGGGTGGTTTGTGATCGAATGCGTCCCTGTAGGGTACTCCACCTTTGTGCATCAGCAATCCTACATATCGATAGATCTCTTTGTCACCAGATATCTCATTGTATTTGGGAATATAAAGCAGGCTCAGCAGGAGCGATGCGGTCAGGATTAACAGAAGCATGATCCGGTGTCGGTTCATAAGATCTTTCTTATCGATTTGGAGGGGTCTCTTTGCGTTTCCATAGGATCCTGGTGCCCGGAACGGGTTGCGGTTCGTAATTCTTTTCCATAAAGTCCCGCCAGTAGGCCGTATTGGCAGGGTTGAGGAATTGGGTCATACGGACCGGATCCATTATAATATAGGTGGTATGATGTCGGAGCAGATCGGCGGTAATGCCGGACAGAAGGGCATGATCCGCATCCCATCGATAATACCAGTCCCACATATGATGATAGATCCAGCGCGACGGCGCGAGGATCCCGAATTCGTTATAGGCATAAATATAGTCATCGTCATTGAAGACATATAGATCGTAATTGCCGGGCCGGTGCTGTCGCAGGTAGTTGAGTGCGGGGGAGTTGATATCGCTGTCGTCGCTGCGTTTCTCCAGGTGGGTGGAATGCTGAAGAGAAGTATAGGTCAGGCTGCAGAGAAGCAGCAAGGCAAAGGGCAACTGAATCTTCTTGTCCCCAATGATCGCCTCATCCGAAAAGGCGAAGATGACGAACAGGAGTGCGCAAATGCTGGCTGCCAGCGGCAGGAAATACGGGGGAGAGTCTATCGGGTTTGCCCTACCTTCGAATCGATTGCCCATCAATTCCGGGGCGAGCGAGAGAAAAAAAGCCGCGAGGGCGGTGAGGAGCAGGCCTTTCTTTTTGTGTTTGGTGAAGAAAGAAGCGACGCCCAGGATAAGTGCGATCATGAATGGCATCTCATAGTTGCCCGCATCCAGGCATCGCTTGATGGTCCGGAAATGGTCACCGGGCGATTTGGGTTGCGCCGTATACCAGATCATGTTGAACCGGAAGCCGTCATCCCATAAATAACCAAGCGAACGGTTCCATGCGAAATAAAGGAGGATCGGAACCAGGACCGCGCCAAAGCCGAGGGCCATCCGGGCGATGCGTTGGTTGATTGGCAGGGATCGTTCTGCCGCCAGGACATAAAGCAGGAACGGCACGGTCGCCAGGACCTGCTCCTGCTGGGTAAAGAAAATCAGTCCGGTACACAGACCCAGCGACATCTCGCGATACCGCGATCTGCCCATGAATATGCAAAAAAAGAAGAGAAAAAAGATCGTGGTAAATTCCCTCGTCATGCTGGCGCCCATACTGATCAGGTTGTCCCGGATCATGAGATTGAACAAAAGCGGAAGGAGCCAGGAAAAAGCCAGCCGGTATTGCAGGCATATCCGGTAAAGCATCCATGTCGCAATCAGGACGAGTAGGGTATTGATCGCCCAAAGGCCCCAAAGCCCGCCGAGAAGAGAACCCGCGGCATTGATGAAAAAGATTCCGGGAGGCTTATGATCGAAAAAATCGCGATAGGGGACCTGCCCTTTGAGGATCGCCATGCCTGCATAGCTGAATACCTCACGGTCGTCGCGCATCAGGTCATAAGGCGGGCTAAAGCAAAAGCTCAGCGAAAAGGAAATGCCGAGGATGATGAAAAGGAGATATTTGTGTTTTCTCGTCATCTTATCCGGAATAAAATGGTCTGAATACAGGAGCGAAAGGATCCACGCAGAAAATAACGGTTGAGCCGGCTCCTCCGAAGACCGTCATTCCGCAATTCGACCGTCGTGGTAAATATCCTTCTTTTTTTTAGGATAAACCAGGACGTGAGCAGGACGTTTGGTGCAAAACTCCCCGCTGGTATCTTTTCAAGTGCGGATCGCAATACTTGCGATCGCATAAGACGATAGGGGCTATTCACATCCGTCACCCCACGGCCATAGAGCATGCGGACCATGCCAGTCGAAAACCGGCTTATCCACCGGCGGCCTTTCGAAGCATTCCTGTCTGCGCGCTGCGCGATCAGCAGATCGTAGTCGTTGCGATTTGCCCACAACCGAACGAAGGCCCCGGTATCCAGCTGATGATCGGAGTCCATCTGAAATACCCATTCGGCGTCGAGCGCCAACCGGTATCCTTTAAGGATCGCGGCCCCGTGACCCGAATTTGGCTGAGTATGGATGGAAATAACGGGGTTTTCTGATTGAAGGGATTGCAGCAATCTTACACTGTCGTCGGCGGAACCGTCGTCGATGGCGATGATCCGGTAACTGGCGCCGCTGGCTTTGAAGACGGGTTGCCAGTCGCGGAAAAGGGCGCGGAGATTTTGCTCCTCATTATAGACCGGTATGACGATCGCCAATTCAGTTTTCTGTGGGATGGGTTGAGGGTCCACGGCCGCCTGATCTGGGTTATACGGCATGGTTGGCATGGGTTAGCGGCAGGATGCCCATTTCGAAGATCTCGAGGGCCCTATCGATGGTGTGATGCATATCGTAATATTTGTAATCGCCGAGGCGTCCGCTGATAAAGACGTTCTTAAGTCCCGCGGCCTCATGCCGGTATTTTGCGAGCAGCTGCTGGTTGGCCTCATTGGCGATGGGATAATAGGGGTTGTCACCCTGATCGGGCAGGGAATATTCGCGGAAGATGATGGTCTTATCTTTCGGGTACGCCTTTTCGGGGTGAAGATGCCGAGGCTCATGGATTCGCGTATAGGGGTCGGCGGCATCGGGGAAATTGATGACGGAATTACCCTGGTAGTCGCCCGTTTCGAGGGTCTGATGCTCGAAGCGCAGGGTGCGCCAGCTGAGCTTCCCGTATTTATAGTCGAAGAATCTGTCGATCGGGCCGCTATAGATGAGACAGGCGTGTTTATTCAGCCGGTCGCGGAGATCGAAATAGTCGGTATTGAGAAGGACCTTTATCTTTTTGTTAGCCAGCAGGCGTTGAAATAGGCCGGTGTACCCGTCGGCAGGGATGCCCTGCCAGCGATCGAAAAAATAGTTGTCGTCGTAGCTGGTGCGGAAGGGGATCCGGTTGAAGATGGCTGCCGGCAGGTTTTTTGGATCGGTCTGCCATTGTTTGATGGTATAGTGTTTATAAAATGCCTCGTACAGCGGGCGGCCGAGACGGCTGAGGGCTTGTTCCTCGAAATTTTCGGGATCGGGGATGGGTTCGCGGATGGTCGCCATGAAGGGTTCGACCTCGAAGGGTTTCAGGTTTTTGTTATAGAACTGGTTGATCGTGGCGAGGTTGATGGGAAACGGGTATGTCCGGCCGTCGTGGGAGGTCAGGACCTTATGGCGGTAGTTGTTGAACGAGGTGAATTTTTTGACATAGTTCCATACCTTTTCGTTGGACGTATGGAAGATATGGGTGCCGTATTGGTGGTATTCGATGCCGGTGGTGGGGTCGGTCGCCGAATAGCAGTTGCCGCCGATGTGGGGGCGTTTTTCGATGACGAGGACCGGTTGGTCCAGTTGCGTGGCGATGCGTTCCGCGATGACGGCGCCCAGGAGGCCGCTGCCAACGACGACATAGGAGTAGTCAGGGAGGTCCATGGCGCAAGATAAGGTTTAGCGGGAATGTCATGAAGGGAATTGCCGTCTTTTTAGCGTGTGCTGTCGTTGGCCTGACGGCCGGGGACGCTGAGACGGCGACCACGGGCTAGCTGGATGTAGGGGTCACCGATAAGGGTTTCATGATAAATGATGCTGTCGCACCGGTCTATCCGGACATCCTTTGAGATCGTCAGGTCCACCAATAGCTGGTGTGGTTGGAGAAGGATGCATTTTTGTATCTCGCCGACCTCATCTCCATAGAGCCGGACCTGAGTCTGTACATTGGCAGATTCGAGGTCGTCAAAAACAACGTGGATTGTGTATTTGCCGGTGGGAAAGTTGCATCCCGGCAGTGCTGAAGCAATGGTTAAAGAAAAGACGAGGGATGTCCATTTACGCATAAGCGGGTTGCTAGTTAAAGGAAAAGCTGTTGATGATAGCCGTGGCCGTTTGCTCATATTTGGCATATTGCGAAGGCTCGGCAGTGTAGGTTAAGAGATATGCTGTTTTTCCTTTGATGAACCAAACGCCTTTTATTTTCAGGGAACGGCCCTGGTAAGTGAAGCTATAAACCATGTATTGGGCTTTTTGCCCGGCGATAGTCGTGGCACCCTGTGAGAGGACAGCCTTGGCGCCGAAGGCCTGGATAAGCTGTTGTTTGCTCATATCCGTATATTGTTCCAGGGTCATGGGTTGGGAGGAAAGGTCCTGCAGTATGATGTTGACGTTTTCCTGGAATTGATCCTGGGCATCCGCCTTGGGGGAGAGGAAAAGGATGGCATTGTTTTGAGCCTTTGGGGACCATTCCTTTGGATATTGCATCGAGAATTTGCCGGTCTGGCTGGTATAGGTGAGCCAGCCGGGGATAAGCAGCAGGAACAGGGATTTAACGTGGATAAAGGAGTACATGTTGATCTTAGTGTTTATGTAACGGTGAAGCACAAAGGTTTTGCGGACGGCGCAAATGGGGGACTTGAGATAAAATCCACTAACTGGCCTTTTGCGTTCTGCGCTCTTTTGTCCGGAGCGATCGAATATGCGTTACGTTTATTTTTGTTCCGGCGCGCCACAAATCAAAGTTTCGTTGCATGTTCAACCAAAACTCGGGGGTGATACCGTTTTACGGGCAACTCCGAGGTTACCAGCGAGGTCGGTTATGCTGACCTCCAGCGGGTCAATGTACATTTCGCATTCAACAATATAAGAATATTTCTGAGGTTTTCTGAAGAGATGCGTGCAAAATGGCTGCAATTTGAGTGCAGCGGGAAATTACAGATCGACGAGCGAGGTGAGTGGATAGCGCGGATTATGATACATGATCATGTCAACGCGGACCTTGCCGACGGTGATAGGGCTCTCGACGCGGACGGCGATGTGGTTCGGATCATCGGTGACCCAGACCGTCATTTTTTCGCCACCCTGGAACATGGTTCCCTTGACGAGCAGCGGTTTGAATTTGATGGTGCGGAATTTGCCATATGCGGTTCGGATGGTCTCTTTGCCCAGATAGCGGATATAAAGATGATAGACCTGACGATCGAG
>DASYSV010000196.1:0-7749 GCA_036010185.1 Puia sp. | reverse complement strand
AGGATGCTGCTGCTGCCCCATTCAGGACTATCGCGGAACGGGTTGTCGAAGACGGTATATTCGGGCGCTATCTCCGGGATAAGGCCATCCGGTGTCTGGGCATCCATCATATCTCGAACGATCTTCCGGTACAGCGGGGCGATGTCATAGCTATACCGCAACGAGTTGCCCATAAGATGTGCCTCTTCCAGCCAACCCAGCTTCTCGCGGTGAGGGCAGTCGGTAAAAATGCTGGCCGCATTGCTTTGAATAGCCCAGTCGATAAGCGAATCGATCCGGCGGAAAAGCAGGTTGCTGCACGTGAACCTCCCGGTGCGCTCCATCGCATTGCGGGTATGCAGTCCCTCCAGCACCGACACGACGGGAAGATGGCCGGGGTTGGGCTGACCTTCGGGTACTGCGCCGTCCAGTTGCAGATAACGAAAACCATAGTAAGTGAACCGCGGCTGCCAGGTCTCTATCCCCTGTCCTTTTAAAATATATTGCCAGTAGTAAGGCTTTCCTGTAGCCGTCTGGTTGACGCTGTCACCCCGGATCAATTCCGCCGGCGTGATGCGCATCACGGCGCCGGCCGGGCCCGAGACGCGAAGACGAATGATGCCCGAAGCATTTTGCCCCAGATCGTATACCCAGGAGGATGGGCTGCGCCGGGCAATATCCCGGGGGCCGAAATGTTCGAAGACTTTTAGCGGGTCGGCAGTCTGCTCTTCCAGCGCCGGCGGCCCGTTCACGATAACCGGAACGCGCCAGGCCTTGTCGTCGAAACCGGGTCTATCCCACCCGATCCGTTCCCGGCGGGCGTCATAGTCTTCGCCGCCATAGATGCTGCTATAGGTGACAGGACCCGGTGCGGTTCGCCAGCTGCTATCGGTAACGATATCCTCCCTGCTCCCATCGGCATACTCGAGAAGGATGCGCGCGATCATCTTCGGGTACCCATAGGCGGTGAGCAGCTTGTGATACCGCTCGCGGGGAATGTAATAGAAACCATTGCCCAGCATTACCCCCAGCGCGTTCGATCCCTGATGCAACCGGGACGTTATGTCCAGCGCCACATACAATGCCTTTTTCGCAAAATCGACCCAGCCGGGGTCGAGAAAATGATCACCCGTCTTTTCTCCGTTGATGCGCAGCTCGAACTGACCCAGACCACTGATGAATGCCGTAGCGCGGTGTAGCGGCCGCCCTACCCGAAATTCTTTACGGAACAGTGGCAGCGTATCGCGGTAAGGACCTTTCTTCTTCTCCGTCCCCGGCAACCGCAATGCAGAATCGGGCAGTGCCTCATAGCCGATCCACCCGGCGCCCTTCCAGTCGGCGGGGGTAAATAATCCCGTTTGGAAAGTATCCACGGTACTCCATTTCGAGCTGTCGTTACGACCCCGGTCCCAAACCATCGCCTTCCAGTAATAGGTATGCCCCGACGCAAGAGCAGCGCCGTCATAGACGACACCCGTGCTGACGGCAGACTCCTGCTTGTGCGAATCCCAGACCGCGCCGGCATCGTCGAAGAGCATGATCCGATACGCCGATTGCAGGACGTCATGGTGTGAGGACCTGAGCTCCCAGCTCAACCAAGGACGGCGGTCATCATTTCCGCGCGCATCGGCACGAAGATTCGTCAGTTTGATCTCCTGCCCCATCGCGGAAGACGCTATCAACAACATTATGCCGGCAACAAATCTTTTCATCGTAAACTTATTGCACCTGCAGCTCGTCCACACGCAACCCTTCGCGCGAGGGGACGATGAGGCGGATAGTATATCGACCGGCATTGATCATCGTTCCGGTCGTGGTGTTCAGATAATTCCATTTAGCCGGCGGCGTGGTCTGCAGGGTCACCGTCTCGGAATGCAGCAGCGTGCCGTCTTCCATGCGCAGTTCCAGCCGGGCGGTCACCGGGGTCTTCAGCCAACGGTATTTGACGGTCAGCGAATATTTATCCCCCACGCCTACTTCGATATCCCATTTCGTCGAGTCGCCTTTATAGCTTGTCACCGGCCTGAGATCGTAGGCCGGCTCCAGCCTGATCTTCGCCGTGTCGGGCGCCGAAGGCGGTGCGGGGGTCATCCCGGGGTCCGTAGTCGCGATCGCCAGCGCGTCGATGATGGCCTGTCCTGCCGCGACGTGCGGGAAGGAAAGGACCAGTTTTCCGCCGGTAACATGCACCCGGATAACCTTTTTCAATGCCCGGTTACGACCGGCTTCTCTCCAGATGTCGAGATCGTGCAGCACGGTCTTTCCGTTGACGGCGACGTTGAATACACGCCAGCCCGTACAGTCCATGCCTCCTCCCGCCCCCAGCCAGGGTCCCGCAAAATACAATTCCAGCCGGTAATCTCCATCCTGTACCGGGAAGGTATATGCGAGTTTACCGAGTCCGTACCTGAAATTCTGAAAGAGTGGCCAGTCCCCCGTACCCGCGATCGGATCGGCCGTCCAGCGCTGGCTGGCGAAAAAGGGAGGTAGTCCTTTGTAATCGTCGGTCCATGAGAGTGAGCCCCATGTCTTCCCACCGGTGTAATGCCGGTCTGCCATCCAGGCCTGCCCGGCGCCATCGGTATAGGCGGGACCGCCGCAATTGACGCGATATAAATAATGGTAACCCGGGGCAGCGGCGAGCAGCTCTGCCCCGCCAACCAGTCGGCGGAAATGCGGACTTCGCGGAAGATGGTCCAGCACAGTACAGTCATGGACCACCGGCCGGCCGTGATACCAACCGACCGCGTACAGCACATTGTACCGGATATCCGCACTATCCCATTCAAAATGGGTTCCGATACCGCCTCGCGTGCGTTTCCCCAGGGATATACTGTCGACGTCGTTGAACAATTCGACCGAGTCACAGTTGGAATACACCACAATGGGGGAACTGACGCCACGGACGATATAAGCCATCGGCGATCGCGCGGCATCGACGAAATTACTTCTATACAAATAATAGGCATCCACCGGTTCCTCCCAGGAAGTGAGCAATCCTTTATAGTTAACGGGGCCGATGCGGTCGATCTCGCGCAATCCTTCGCCCGACTGAACGCGGCCGGGATTGTCATGCGAGGAAAAGATCCATGCGAAATGCCCTGCCACCTCCCCTTTCACGCTGTCGGCGAGACGGATCTTCGTCTCCATCAGCCGGCACATCCTGTCTTCACTGTTGGGGACATCGCCATGCAGATCGATCGTGCGCCATGCGCCATATTCCCCGACAAGCACCTGCCGACGAAGATCGGCGGCGTAGGTAGCCGGATCGCCTCCATATGTACCTGTCCAGTTTTGCGGAACATCCCAATCGGTGCCTGTGCCTCCGTTACAGGTGACGATCAGCCGTTGCGAGGAAGCCGTGGGATCGAGTTGCCTGATCAGCGCGACGCACTCGCGTGCGAAGTCTTCGGGCAGCTTGCTCTCGTTCTGCAATCCCCAGAGGATCACCGAAGGACTGTTACGTCGCTCTTTCACCCATTCGGTGAGTGCCGTCTTGAAATTTTGCCGGAATGCCGGCGTGTCGAACCAGATATGCGCGGACAACTGCGGCCACCACAGCATACCGAGACTATCCCAATAATGCTGGTATAACAGGTTATGCGGCTGATGCGCGTCGCGAAAAGCGTTGAATCCCGCTGCCCTGATCTGTTGCACACGCGCCCTGATCTCTTCTGCGGTAAACGCATGGCTGTTACCGATGCGGTGCTCATATCCGGCGATGCCGTTGATGAAGACGGGCCGCCCGTTCAGTAGAAAAGGATGCGGACCCGGTGTGTGCAGGTCGGGCCAGTGGATACGGCGGATGCCGTAAGACGTGACCACTCCATCGCCACCAAAACTGGTTTTTAGTGAATATAGATATGGTGTGTTGAGCGACCAGAGATGCGGATCGGGGATATCTTTCAGCTGCTGCGATACCGTTACCGTCTGGCCTGGTGCGATACGCTGTTGTGTCTGGGTAATAGCCACCGGTGCGCCATGTGCATCGAACAGTTTCTGTATGACCAGTCCTTCGACAGGCGTCGTGCCGTAGTTATGTATCTCTGTTTCGAGATAGAGGGTCGCGTTCCTTTCGGAGATCGTCGTGTCGTTCCAGACGTGTACCCCAAACGGCTCGATCCTCGTAGGTGCAGTGATCACCAGGTGCACCGGCCGAAAGATACCCATCGGTTGCGAGCCCTCGGAAAAACCGCGTTCATCCGAACATCCGCCGCACACCCAGGGCAGATCACGGATAAAGGCCGGATGATCCGCCCGAACATCGATGACATTGGTGGCATGACCCGGGCGTAGCGCCAGCGTAATGTCCACCGTAAAAGAGGTACGCCCACCGGCATGATAACCTAGTTTCCGACCATTGACCCATACCGTCGCGTAAGAGCCGACGCCCTCGAACCAAAGAAAATAGCGAAGACCGGAATTTTTGTCGACGGTGAGGTTCCGGCGATAGAGCGCATACCCATGCAGATTGCCATGACGGAGCCGGCGATAACCGCCATAGTCATCCCAGTTGTGCGGGATGTCCACCGCAACCCAATGCCGGCCATTGAGCGCAGAGGTCCAACCGCCATCGAGTAGAATATCGCGGCGCTGCCCCAGTACCGCCATCGGCATTAATAAGAAGAACAGTAGGCGCATCAGTTTAAGACTTTCAATTCACCGGTGAGACGATATTTCTTTCCCGCCGTCGTGGACAACCGCACCACATGCCCGCGATAGCGTAAGACACATGGTCCGCCCGCACGCGATAGGACGACGACATTTTCCAATCTCCCGCTCTCCCACTGCATATCCAATTCAAAACCGCCGCGGGCGCAGATCCCGTTGACCGCGCCCCGGGCAAGCACTGCCGGCAATGCCGGCAAAAGATCGACGATACTATCCTGGCTTTGCAGTAGCATTTCGGCGATACCGGCCGCACCACCGAAGTTGCCGTCTATCTGGAAAGGCGGATGCGAGTCAAAGAGGTTAGGATAAACACCTCCATGCTCACCGGTAGCGCCCACCGCGGAAGAAAGCAACTTATCGACCAAACGCAGCGCATGATCGCCATCCCTAAACCTTGCCCAGCAATTCACCTTCCAGGCAAGGCTCCAGCCGGTGCCTTCATCTCCGCGATAGACCAGCGATTGACGCGCAGCCCGCATCATTGCGCTGTCGCTCCATGTGATATCGGTACCCGGATAGACGCCCCATAGATGAGAGATATGCCGGTGTGTGTCCGTCGTGTCGTCTTTGTCTTCGAGCCATTCCTGTAATTGTCCGTAGCGGCCGATCCTGTCGGGTGCGATCCGCGATAATTTGTCTCTTAGCTCATTCATGAATTCCGGGTAGTGACGCAAAATGGCCTCTGCAGCTATGCAGTTTTTGAACAGATCGCGGATGATCTGGTGATCCATCGTAGGTCCTGCCACCAACCCACCGTGCTCGGGCGAGGCGCTGGGCGTACTGATCAGCCAACCGGTTTTCGGATCTTTGATGAGAAAGCTCAAAAAGAATGTCGCGCAGCTCCGCATGATCGGATAATACTGTTGCAGGAATTTTTCGTCCTTCGTGAACAGGTAATGTTCCCATATCTGGTGACAGAGCCAGGCCCCGCCGGTCGGCCAGATACCATGATTCGAGGCATTGATCGGCGCCGTTCCACACCAAAGATCGGTATTGTGATGAAGCACCCACCCCGGAGCGCGGTAATAATCTTTCGCCGTCGCCTTTCCGGCCTGGGAGAGATTTTGCAGGAGCCGGAACAACGGGGCCGAGCATTCGCCGAGATGGAGCGGCTCGGCGGGCCAGTAGTTCATTTCCAGATTGATATTGGTAGTGAATTTGCTGCCCCATGGCGGATCGAGCTGATCGTTCCAGATACCCTGCAGATTGGCCGGGTATGAGGCGCCGGGCCGTGAGGAGGACAGCAGGAGATAACGCGCATATTGCACATACAACGCAATAAAGCCGGGGTCGCTCCCCGGCGTATAATGCAGGATACGCTCATCGGTGGGCAGCGTAGTATCACTCTTACCCAACCGCAGCGAAAAAGTATTGAACAAGGGGCGATATTCCTGCAGATGCGCGGTCTTCAGACTCTCCCATGACAAGCCCCGCAGTGCATTGATACGAGCCCGGCAGATGCGTTCCGGATCGCCGGAGACATCGTGATAGTTGACGAAGCTGGTGGCTCCAACCAATGTAATGGTTGCCTCGTCTGCGCCGGAGACCATATTGCCTTCATTATGTCCGCCGCGGGTTTCCACATGGACGAAGGCTACTCCGTGCAGCACGCCATTATGGGCCGTTTCCATCAACGCGAAGGTATGTTCGTCGATACGGTGATTGGACATGACGTGTTCCGACGTCTTCATGGCCAGCTGAAAACTGATCTTACCCGGTCGGTCGGCCGTGAGATGGATGACGATCGCCCGATTGGGCGCGCTGGCGAAATATTCGCGCGTATAGTGCACGCCGTTATCGGAATAGGAGGTCTTCGCGATGGCGGTCCTTAGATCGAGCTCGCGTTTATAATCCCCGGGCTGGTATACAGGGAAATTCAGGTAAAGATCGCCGAAGGGCTGATATGCCGCCTCGTATTGGGGCATGGGCGGAGGGTTTCCGTCCTGGATGGCGTACTTCCAATCGTGCGGCAATGCGATGGATTGGCCATCCTGACGCAAGAAAAGGTTGCTTTCTCCTTTCCGCCCGGTGAGCCCTCCTTTATCGTTATAATTGAGTACATGGATGGCGATCTCATTGTGGTATGGCTTTAACATCGACGCGCTGATGGTGTAGACCCGCTTCTTGCTGGTGCCTTCATCATGCCCCACCAATACCCCATTGACATAAGTAAAATCCGCATCCCGGATACGACCCAGATCGAGGACCACATCCTTCCCCTTCCATCCCGCCGGCACATCGAAGGTCGTCCTGAACCAGACGGCGCCATCCACTCCATCGAGACCCGCGGCCTCCCATCCATCGGGGGTCGGTATCTTCATCGTCGGCCAGTGACTATCGTCGGCGCTCATCAAAGACGTGTCCGACCGCACTTTGTGAAACCACGCGGCTTTCAGCGGATCGTAAGCCTTTTCGTCGGGAAACTTCTTTCCCATGAAATGGGCCTGCGCCAAAGTTTCCGCTTCGGCCTGACGGCCGTCGAACAAAAGTTGACGGATGGTGTCGAGATATTGCCAGGCGTCCTCGCGCTGATAGCTACGCGGCTGTCCTGTCCAAAAAGTGGATTCGTTGAGCTGGAGGCGCTCGTTTGCCATCCCGCCATAGATCATGGCGCCGAGATTGCCGTTACCGATGGGAAGGGCTTCCGTCCATATCTTTGCCGGCTGGCGATACCAAAGCCGGAGGTCCTGGGCCGCGGCCATATGACCGATAAACAACAGGAACAATATGATTTTTCTCTTCATGCTTTATTCGAATAACCAGTCCAGGTTTTTGCTGCCGGGTTCGTCGACGCCGGCATCATAGGTGCTGATCTTACCCATTGGTTTCGCAAAACCCAGCACCAGGCAAAGACCCTTACCCAGCGTCAGCGTATGCTCACCGGGAGCAAACGACCAGGCATGCACGTTCACGGGAGGCATACCGGCGACGGCAAGGGCATTAGCGATCCGCGGTTCGGCCTGACCGTAATCATTGGCGCTGGCATCGGTCTCCAGTTGCGGCGCCGCCAGAAAGGCGGAAGACTTCCGGTTGAAAAAGCCGACCAGCAAATCTACGGGTTCCTTACAAGTAAAGACGATGCGGGTGCCTTCCTGTCGC
>DASYSV010000171.1:0-14352 GCA_036010185.1 Puia sp. | reverse complement strand
AGGTAGAGGTTGGCCGGAAAAATGGCCGCGTTATCCATCGCGACGATACGCTTACCCGAAGAAATGTCGAAGCTTTCGATCGAATCGATCTCGTCGCCAAAGAAGCTGATCCGATAGCCATAGTCCACATAAGGGAGATTGATATCGACCGTGTCTCCCTTGACGCGGAAGTTCCCGCGTGCGAATTCTATCTCGGTCCGTTTGTAGAGACTGTTGACCAGCGCATGCAAAAATCCCTGACGTGAGATGGTCTGCCCCTGCTGGAGGCGTATGATGCCGTTCTCGAATTCCGCGGGATTCCCGATACCATAGATACAGCTTACCGATGCCACGACGATGATATCTCTCCTGCCGCTGAGCAACTGCGTAGTCGCCTGCAAGCGCAGCTTTTCGAGCTCCTCGTTGATGGAAAGGTCTTTTTCGATATAGGTGTTGCTGACCGGCATATACGCCTCAGGCTGATAATAATCGTAATAGCTTACGAAATAGCCCACAGCATTTTCCGGGAAGAATTGTTTGAACTCGCCATAAAGCTGCGCGACCAGCGTCTTGTTATGTGTCAGCACCAGTGTCGGTCGCTGAACGTTCTGGATGACGTTGGCGATGGTGAAGGTCTTTCCTGAGCCGGTGACGCCGAGAAGGGTATGGTATGGCTCTCCTTGTTGGATGCCTTCCGTCAGCTGGCGGATGGCTTCTGGCTGATCGCCGGACGGAGGAAAGGGAGAGTTGATCTTAAAAGGCATGGAATAAAGTTTCGTAAGTGGCGAATTTACGAAGATTTCGCCTCGCGGCCCTTCGAGCGCGATGCCCGTTTCTCTTTTTTCAACGCCCTTTTGAACGGGTCCCAGGTGATCTTCAGCTTACCCTCGTCGTCCCTGTGCGCGCGAAGCCGGATGCTGGGACCGGCCTTGCCGTCATTGCCGCGGCTTTCGGGTGGGATGCTCTGGTACTTGTTGTCGGACAGGTTTCGAAGGGGGATCTGGAGACTTATGTCCGGACCCGTTTTCAGATCGTAGGTTCCCTCGGCAAACAACGTAAAGGCGGAGGAATTGATCTCCATCCGGTGTATCGTAACGGTAGTCGAATCGACGTCCAGCTCGTTCTCCAGCCCGGAGAAGCGTACCGCGGAAAGATCCCGGTTCTTCAGGAAACCGACCTTTATTTTTTCCATGGGCGGGAAGTCGACCAGCTCGCCGTCGGTGATCCTGAAGCCGACAGAACCTTTCAGGCTGTTCGGGACGATCTTCGCTTTGCCGGTGAGTTTCCCGGTCATCCGGGCGTCGGCGGTCAGCTGACCTTTCAGATTCTGCGCCTCAATGGCGTCCTGACCAAAATTGTTGAAGGAGGCGAAGATTCGGGGTAGATCCACCTTTTCGAGGTGCGATTCCAGGATCAGCGGGCTCGACTCACCGGGCGCCAGCCTGCTCAAAGTAGCCTTCAGCTCGATAGCTCCGCTGCCTTGTGCGACGCTCAGGCGGTTGAGCCGGATGGAGCGGTCGTTAAAAATCAGATCGGCTTTGGCATGGGTGCCGGAGAATTTCCGGAATCGCAGATCTGCCGCTTCGATCCCGACATGAATGGCGCCTTCTTTCAGCAGCCGGTCGATGCGGGAAAAGGTGGATCGGAACAGGCTGACGGTATTTTGTTTCGTGGTGACCGGCGTCGATCGTCCGGCCAATGCGACCAGGTCTTCGAGATCGAGACGGGGGCTGGTGAGGTTCCAGTCCATGCTCACATTCTCCGAATTCTGGTCGAGCAGGGCGACGAGGTTGCGGGCCTTGCCGCTTACCTGAAAATTGGAGCTCCCCGCCCGGATCCCCAACTTTTCGATCTCCAGGTCCTGATCCTTAAAGGCCAGACGGCCCCTCCCATCCGAAAGCGTGAAGTTATAGGGCAGATACAACAGTTTTGCCGAATCGATGTCGAGATTGCCGTTGACGACCGTTCCGGCGGTATCGTTCTCCGATAATGGACCTTTATATACGATATTCAGGTTACCCGTCCCCCCGGTAAACCAGAGGGTCTCGCTGCCGGTGAGATCATTCAGCTTGCTCAATCCGAATTGTGAATGCAGATCGCAGGACATGACGGGGTTTTTCAGATTGGTGATCGTGATACTGTCCGAGCGGAGGGGGATGTACTGAAGCTCACCGGTAAAAGCCACGAACCGGATACCGGAGTTCATATCGTCACGTTTCCGGCCATGTATCCATTCGTTGATGAAGCTTCCTTTGAAGGACACGCCGGTAAACCGGCCCACCGGCGTCAGAACGCCGCCATCGGAAAGTGTCAGCTCCACCTTTATCTGGGGTGTCGGTTCATCGGCAGCGCCGGCATCCAGACGGGCTTTGATGGCCACCGGCTTATCGATGTTGTATTTGTCCAGTTTCTGCTGCAGGTCGGGGGTCAGCAGCGCCGTCGCCTGCCGGTACCCGATATTGTCTGTCTGCACCTCGAGGAGAAAGGGGTCGGGCTTCACGGCGGGAAAAAGGCGGCCGGAAAAAAGGAAGTGGATCCCGTCGATAAGGAGTCTTGCCTTTTCGAACCGGAGGATCTTGCTGGCCGTGTTGTACTGAAGGGTAAAATTCCCCGACAAGGGCTTGTCTTTCAGGAAGCTGCCTTTTTCTGTGTTGAAGGCGAAGCCGGCGATGCGGATATTTCCTGCGCGGACATGCAGTAGCAGTGACCGGTCTTGTTTTTCGATGGAGCAGGCCAGATGGCGGACATCCAGATCGAAGAACTTGTGTTTGTCCTGTTTTTCCATGACCACCCGTGTATCGGTCAGGGTGATTTCCGGGTAGGAAGGGGAGCTTCCCGGCCCCTCCGGGTCCGAGCGCCCTCTGACATGCAAAAGATAGTCATTGCTATAGCCCGCGCTATCCGTAAACAGATAGATTTGCCCATGGCTGATATCGACGCTCCCGGTCTGGATCCGGAATGTCCGGAGGCTTTTCCAGAGATTGCAGGTGAGATCGACGGTGGCCGCTGTCAGGAGATCGTGATGGTGGTTTTGCCAGGCGCTGTCGCGGACCGACACCGTGGTGAGCCTAACCGCGACCGATGGCCAATAACGGAAAAAGGAGATATCGAGACCGCCGATCCGGACCTCCCCGGAAATACGGGCGCTTAGCTGGGTCTTTGCTTTTTGGAGGAGCGCGGCTTTATTGAGCTGGATGTATGCGACCAGGCAGAGCCAGGCAAGTAAAAGCAGGCACAAGATCGTGCCTGCTATGCGTATCGTGTATCGTGCGAATTTTTTCAATCAGTTGCGGGTTGCTCCGCGCGGGAACTGAGCCGCTATTGTTTGGCGACCCCGCGTGGGAGCGGCGCCGCTATTGTTTGGCGACTCCCGTCTTTCCGGGACTCCCGAAAATAGCCGAGAGATAGTCGGCGAACTTCCTCAGGACGGCGGCATCGATCTCGATCTGCTGCTGGGCCTCGGTAAAATTGCGTTGTTCTATCGCTTCGCGTATCCCGGGCATCGTTTTTACGCCATACCCGGTGTAGAAGCCAGGTGCATAAATGATATGACGATACCATGGACGGCGGGGCAACCCATTATCCGACAGCAATTGTTGTTCCGCTCTGTAGAGCGCCTCGTTGACGGCCTTTTCGCGATCGCCGCTGAGCCTGGCTTTGGCCAGCGAGTCGGCCAGGTGATTGATGGCATGGTCGAGGACTTCGAGGGAGTTCTGCAGCGCTGAAAAGTTGAGATAGGGTACCTCGTCGTGTGCGGGAGGCGGCAGGAGATGCCGGGCGGTATCGGTGGCATAGGAGAAGGCCTTGTCCTTGAGCAATTGGTCGGTCAGCGCCGTGGTTTCACGCATCTGGTCTAGAGAGGTCATCAGATCGGTAACATATCCGTTGATGGTTTTGAACAGCGCCCGGAAATCGAAGGGGAGAAGAGGTGCGTCAGCCATGCGCAGGGTCGTACGACCTGCGGTTTTGGCAAGGGTTACCCCATATACAAAGCTGGGGTCTTTAAATCGCCTGTAGTTGTCATACGAATCATAGATGGAATGGTATTCGCCGCCGGGGTCTTCTCCTCCGAAACCCAGGTCAAAGCTGGGTATGCCGAGGTGCTGGAGAAAGGCCGAGAAGTCTGAACCGGAACCCAAAGCCGAGAGGGTGAAGGTCTTTTTCTGAAGCAGGTCTTTTTTGAGCCGGCCGGCACCCGCTGCGCTGACGAGCTCGCGATCGTGTCTGCGGTCGGCGACGCTGATATGGGTCTGTGGATCCATCACGTCACGGGCCACTTCGTTCATGAAGGGTTCGAGCGCATGTGAGCCGCCTGCTTGCAGGTAACCACGGCCGTTGCCGTCGGAATTGATATAGACCACCGCTTTCTGCCGAAGTTCGTCGGCATGTTCTTCGGCCCATTCTGTAGAGCCGAGCAGACCCGGTTCTTCACCGTCCCAGGCACAAAAGACGATGGTGCGTTTGGGACTCCAGCCGGATTTGTGCAGAAGGGCTAAGCCGCGGGCTTCCTCGAGCAGGGCAGACTGACCGCTGATAGGGTCGGCGGCGCCGTTGACCCAGCCATCGTGGTGATTACCGCGGATGACCCATTCGTCAGGCCATTCGGTGCCCGGCATCATCGCTATTACGTCGTTGATGGGTTTGATATCCCAGTTGAAGGCCAGCTTCAGATGGACGCGAGTCTTACCCGGTCCCACATGATACGTTATAGGAAGCGCTCCGCGCCAGTCTTCCGGCGCGACAGGACCTCCGAGAGCGCGGAGGAGTGGTTCGGCATCGTGATAACTGATAGGCAGAACAGGGATCTTCAGCAGGACGGCGGCGTCTTTACGATCCAGCCGTTTGGCATCTTTCGTGGCGCCGATGCCGGGCGTCAGCGGGTCGCCGGGGTATATGGGCATATCGAGCACCGAGCCGCGTTGAACACCATATTCGTTCTTGAAGGCGCCTTCGGGGTAGACGTCTCCCTGAAAATAGCCATCGTCGCGGGGGTCGGAGTAGATGATACAGCCGATGGCGCCGTGTTCCTGGGCTACCTTGGGTTTAATGCCGCGCCAGGAGCGGCCGTATTTGGCGATGACGATCTTTCCTTTCACGGAGATGCCCATCCTTTCCAGCTGGTCATAATCTTCGGGGACGCCGTAGTTGACGAAAACGAGGTCACCGGTGACATCGCCGTCCGGCGAATAGCAGTTGTAGGTTGGGAGTTGGTCGCGGGTTTGGCCTGAAGTCGCGTCTTCTTTCAATGGCGGTTCGGTGAGGCTGGCCTTGAAGGAAGTCGGGCCTGTCATCTCGAGCAGCCGTTCTTTGGGGGTAGGGAAGAGGACATAAAAGGTTTCGATACGGGCATCGTATCCCCAGCTTTTGAATTTATTGTAGATGTAGTCGGCGACGGCCCTGTCGCCCGGCGAGCCGACATGATGCGGATGGGAGGACATGATACGGATGCCGCTGTCGATATTGGCGGGATTGAGGTAGCCGTCGAACGTGGTTTCGAGCTGTAATTCCTGTCTGGCATCGGCGTCGTTGAAACCGGACAGCCCAGACTTCGACTGGGGAAGGGCGAGGATGGAAGCCAGCAGCAGGCTCCCCGTGAAAAGGAGTTTTCTCATGTGCATTTTTATTGAGGTGATTGAAGTGCGGCAGCCTGGCCTGGTTCCTCCAGGCGCCGGGTATAGGTCGTATAATCGGGGACGATGATCTCGTAATCGGAGAACATCAGCGGGGAGGTCAGCAGGAAGTCGGCCGTTGCCCGGTCGCAGGCGAAGGGGATATTCCACGCTACCGCCAGCCGGAGAAGCGCCTTGATATCGGGGTCATGGGGCTGGGCTTCCATGGGGTCCCAGAAAAAGATGAGGACGTCGATCTTGCCTTCAGCGATACGGGCGCCGATCTGCTGGTCACCGCCAAGGGGACCGCTCAGGAACTTGCTTACCGACTGCCCGAGGGCTTCTTCTAACAGGTGACCGGTGGTGCCGGTGCCGTATAACCGGTGTTTGGAAAGGGCGGTCTTGTTATAAACGGCCCATTCGATGATTTCCTTCTTTTTATTGTCGTGTGCCACGAGGGCTATGCGTTTGGAGCCACTCATCTTCCTCACGGGAATATGCATATAGAGATTTGTTTCCTCAAGGTAGTCGTGTTTTAAGAAGATTATAACAATCGGGTAAAAAATTTTGCGCGTCATGCAGCGTTCTATCCTTCAGGCATAGAATTTGTTGAGATATCGACCCTTTTACGTTGTACTTACTAACCCAACGGCAATGAAGAGACTAGCTTGTCTTTTTCTTATGGCACTTGTTTGCTGGTATCCCTGCCATGCTCAATTGGACCCTTCGTTGTCCGATTCCGGTTCGGATATACATTCCCCTAAGGCAGTCCATCCGCCGTTTGCCAGTTTCACCGCAGTGGTCAGGGAATCGAATAGGGTTTGGCTGCAGTGGGAGGTCGACAGCATTATCGATGGGGAATATTTCATCGTCGAACGCAGTCAGGACGGCATTCACTATGAGACCATCGGGGCGTTGCTTTCCGATAATGGGAAAATGCATTATGAGCTCACGGATCAGGCGCCGCCCAACGGTTCGGATTATTACAGAATACGATATACTGGCCATACGGGCGAAACGCTTTATTCAAAACCAATGGTGCTCAAGCTTTCCGGGGATGTCGATTTCAAGTTTTATCCTAACCCGGTAGACAAGTTTTTCATCGTTAGGACCGAGCATATCGTCGATATCCAGATCCTGGACCCTGCAGGTACGGTATGGTTGAGCAAGCGATTGCAACCCGGTTTACAAATCGTTAACGCCTCTGCGCTGGAAAGAGGGGTCTATATTCTCCGAGTTACTGATAAAGAAAGCAATAGAGCGATTTCCAGACAGCTGGTGAAGAATTAAAAACGACTTAAAAAGAAATATTACCATAAAATGGTATTGCAGATTTGATTTTATTCCTATACCTTTATCTTGGTTTTTCATAGGATATTGGATTTTAAAACGGGGTTGAATTTCTATTCAGACCCCTTTTTTATTTTCAGCCGGTTCCGATCCGCGTTCTTCCCATCTTGCGAAATAAAAAAGCCCCGATAGAAATCGGGGCCCTGGTATTACTAACCAAATTTAAATTGCGTGTTTACGAGGCTTGCATTTCCTTGACTTTCTCCCGGATCTTGTTCTCGATCTCTGTCGCGAGTTCGGGATTGTCATGCATCAATTGTTTTACGGTATCGCGACCCTGTCCGAGTTTATCGGTGCCATAGCTGAACCAGCTACCGCTCTTCTGTACGATGCCGAGCTCTACGCCCATATCGATGATCTCGCCCATCTTGGAGATACCTTCTCCGAATACGATATCGAATTCGGCGGCACGGAATGGCGGCGCTACTTTGTTCTTTACGACCTTTACTTTCACCCGGTTGCCCACCGCTTCTTCGCCATCCTTGATCTGTGCCATACGCCGGATATCGAGACGGACGGAAGCATAGAATTTGAGTGCATTGCCCCCCGTGGTCGTCTCGGGGTTGCCGAACATCACGCCGATCTTTTCCCGCAGCTGATTGATGAAGATACAGATGGTGTTGGTCTTGCTGATGGTGGCCGTAAGCTTTCTGAGTGCCTGTGACATCAGGCGTGCCTGCAGGCCCATTTTGCTATCTCCCATCTCACCTTCCAGCTCACCCTTAGGGACAAGTGCGGCGACAGAGTCGATCACGACGACATCCAGTGCGCCGGAAAGGATCAGCCGGTCGGCTATTTCCAGGGCCTGTTCGCCATAATCGGGTTGGGAGATCAGGAGATTGTCGACATCGACACCCAGTTTCTGAGCATAGCTGCTGTCGAAAGCATGTTCGGCGTCGATGATCGCGCACATGCCTCCTTTTTTCTGTGCTTCGGCAATGATATGTGTGGCAACGGTCGTTTTACCGGATGATTCGGGGCCGTATATCTCTACTATTCTGCCTTTGGGCAGACCTCCGACCCCCAGCGCCATATCCAACCCGATACTACCGGTGGAAATGACCTCCATGGGATCCTGGCTTCTTTCATTCATCATCATTACGCTTCCTTTCCCGAAATCCTTGTCTATTTTGTCCATCGTCAGCTTCAAAGCCTTGAGTTTTTCTGCATTTGACATAGTCGTGGTTTTATGTTTGTTCCCCAAATTTATTGATTGGCTAAAGGTATGGTAAATATTTTATACACACTAATATTATTAGTATTTTTTCACTAACTTTTTTGGATACACGTAGCATGCCGCGTTTTTTTGGACGCCGGGCAACCCGGCATTCGTAATTTGCATTTATCCCAACGGAGCGCCAAATATGAATATATCGGAACAGATCGAAGATGCACGATCAGGGAATGCCGCCGCGCAAAAAGTCCTTTTCAACCGCCTGGCGGATCCCATGATGGCATTGTGCTGCCGGTATGTGAAGAACCGGGAGGATGCCGAAGAGATCCTGCTGGATGCGTTCTATAAGTTCTTTACGCATTTACAGGACTTCCGGTACCAGGGGGAGGCGGCGCTTTTCGCCTGGGTGCGGCAGATAATGGTCAACGAATGCCTGATGTTCCTTCGGCGGCATCATTCCTTTGCGATCGTATCGGAGGCCGTCGCGGAGGAGATCGCGGGAGAGGAAGGGGACGGCGTGGACGATCTGTCGGCGGAAGAGATATTCGGGTTGATCGTGCGTCTTCCGGTAGGTTACCGGACGGTCTTCAATCTGCATGTCATCGAAGGCATGGAGCACGGCGAGATCGCGGAGCTGCTTGGGATCGCCGAAGGCACGTCGAAATCCCAGCTGCACAAGGCCAGATTATTATTGAGAAAAATGCTTCATCACAAAGGTGTCAGTTATGTCCAGCGAAAGAAAAGATGAGTTTTTGTCCTGGCGCGGTCGTCTCGACTCACCGGAAGGGGTTCCCGGACAGGGGCTCGACGATCATGAACAGACATGGGAGCGTCTGTCGGATCGTTTACGTGAAAAGCCGCGGCGGCGCCTGTCCGTATATGGTATCGTAGCCGCCTGTCTGTTGTTGGCGGTGATCCCCGCCTCGCGTTTTTTCCAGGATCGAAAGCCGGCCAACCGCTCCGAAAAAAGAGCGACAGTCGCCCCGCTGGTCGTCCGTCCCGACAATGGACGAAATGTCTATACCTCGGCAGCCCCGGCGGCTCGCCCGGTTCCGTCGGCAGCAGAACCCGGTCGCCGGGAAACCTGGACCCTGGTAAGGTCGGGCGGCCGGTCAAAACCGATCATCCGGGTAGATATGAAGACGGTGGCGGTGACCGATGACTCGCTCCATATGCCGGTAGCGTCGGCTGTCCCCCTGGTGTCGCAATTACCGCCGGCAGGACCGGTGCCGCAAAAGAAATGGAAGGTCGTCGATCTCAACGAGCTCAATTCCGGCTGGCAACCTCCGCGTGCGACGGCTTTCAATTTCCTTCCCGGATCACTACATATCGGTCCGGGTAAGCCCGAACCCTTCACTGCCGGAGGGCCGGCCCCCGACAAACCGGCGATCAGGATCAGGCTTTCCCCTTAAAAATATACAGTATGAAAAAAAACATGTATTTGCTCGGCATCCTGATGGGCATAATGGCAACGCTTTGCGCCCAGTCCCCATTCGACTCCGTTCCTCCGCCCGAGACCCAACTCTTCGAGCTACCTTACTTTTCCATCGGGTCCGCCTGGCATTTCGACCTGGGAAAAGGCAATTATCTCGAGCTGGAGCTGAGCGATAATGGCCAGCTGCCCCGTTTCCTGAACCTCGATTCGCTGCTCCTCGTCTTCATCGACGATATGAAGCCATTCCGTGACTCTCTGGCCAACCCCGTTTCGGGCAAACGGATAGATTACCTGGTCGATACGGCCGGCAGAAAGCTCGTTCGTATCCATGAGACCGCGCCGCGCGCCGCTACCTTCCTGTTGGGAGACGATCAGCCATCCCTGCTCAGGACCCGAATGGACACCGTTTACATCTTCCTGCTCGCTCCGCCTTTGTCCCGGACCAGTTATTTGCCGGTTCGTTACAACCGGCTTACCATCGTGATCAACCGGTACGATCGGCTCGAGGAATTGGTGGCAAGCGGTATGAACAATAAGATAAAGGAGGTGGATCCCGCGGCCGGGCACCGGTATAAAGCGGATTTCAACGGGGCCGGTCACCTGGCGATCGATCCATCGGTGAGTATTAAAAAAGAAGGTTTGTACGAGAGGGGGCATTCCCGGGATTTTGCCGAATCGTGGTTCACGATCGGCGCGCAGAATTACCGCAACATGTTCGCCCCGACATCGGCTTTTGGCCTCGACCTCGTTTTTCATCATCATTATGACATCCACACGGTCACTCTCTCCTACGGCGGCTTCGTACTCTTCGGCACCGACGCTCAGGCGCACCGGCGAACGTATGTCAACGACTATATCTCGCTCGGTTATTCTTTCGACCGTCTCGATCGGGCCACGTTGAAACCGGTGGGTCTTTTCACCAATTTTTCATTCGGCTGGTTCGTCCATCGCGAGGGTGACTTTCTTCCGAACAACAGCTTCCTGTTCACCTTCTGTAGTCTCAAGCTGATGAACGGCCGGTTCAATCTCGAACCGGGGGCCATGTTCGACGGCGGTAAAGGCTCTCCTTTTATACGTTTAAGCTACCGTTTCCTGTAACCCGAGCGGCTTCTTCCGGCGGGCCATAGACGCCCGCTTTGTCCCATTGCGCGTGTGTTTGCAAATTATGGGCATTCGAGGAATTTGGCACAATATTGGGCTATTTTTGCCAAATCAGATTAGCTTTTCTGGTTTGTTGAACTATCTTTGGCACATTATTCTTCTCAGGTTGCCCCGTAACACGCGCCGGGAAGGTATATTTTCTAAAAAAATGATATTACTATGAAGCTTAAACAAATTCTTCTTTTTGCTGCCTTCCCTATCTTTCTATTTTCCTGCGTCAGTAAGAAAAAATTAGAAGCTGCCCAACACCAGATCGACTCCCTTACCGCCGCCAATCAAAAACTGGCCGGCGACCTGAAAAATTGCAACGACCTGACCGCTACGGACGCTAACCAAAGGACGGCGCTGCAGAACCAGATCGACGCCCTCAACAAACAGATCGATTTCCTGAAACAGAATCACGACGCAACCCTCAAGCAATTGCAGGATCTCTCCGTCATTTCGAACTCGCAGGCGGAAAGCATCAAAAAATCTTTGGATAACATAGGGGCAAAGGATATTTATATCCAGAACCTCCAATCCGAACTCGCACATAAGGATTCCCTGAACATGGCGCTGGTGACGAACCTGAAAGGCGCCATCGGCAATATGGACGACAAGGACATCAACATCAAAGTGGACAAAGGCGTTGTCTATATCGACATCTCCGATAAGCTGCTTTTCAAGAGCGGTAGCTGGACGGTAACCGAAGCCGCAAAGACCGTATTGGGTAAGGTCGCTACCGTACTCAAGGCTCAGCCCGATATCGAGTTCATGGTTGAAGGTCATACCGACAACAAGAAATTCGTTCGTCCGAACCTCCAGGACAACTGGGACCTCAGCGTTAAACGCGCCACCTCGGTCGTCCGCATCCTCCAGAATCAATATGGCCTCGATCCTGCCCATATCACTGCCGCAGGTCGTGGGGAATACGCTCCCGTCGCTGGCAATGACACTGAAGAAGGCCGTGCAGCCAACCGCCGGACCCGGATCGTGATCCTGCCAGCGCTGGATCAGTTCTTCAAACTTCTCGAAAAGAAGTAAACCCGGTTTCCAAATAATAATAAATGGCCCGCGAGTCTGTTATACTCAGCGGGCCATCTTTTTCGTTATCATCCATGCCCAGAATCTTTTTTACTGTGGTGGGGCTCTTTCTGTGGCTGACCTCCTGCGCCGGATTCGATCCAATTCCAACTGCGAAAAAAGGGATCATCGACCTCAGGCAGGAGAATTTTTTTGATAAGTCATTTACAATCAATGGAGAGTGGGGGTTTTATTGGAACAGGCTGCTGGACCCTGACAGTCTCTCCTCGGCTGATCCGGTCTATGTTCCCTTTCCGCGGTTATGGAACGACCTGAAGATCGACGGGCACCCGATACCGGCCCAGGGCTATGCGACTTATACACTGACGATCCTCCTTCCGGCCAAACGCCCGCGTCTGGGCATGGAGATCCCCGACGCATATTGCTCCTTAAAATTATATGTGAACGGTGTCGTTCAGGCTCAGAATGGCGAACCGGCGACGACGCGCGAATCGGCAACCCCGTTTTGGGTCACCCGGAATATTGCACTTCCGCCGGGCGAGCGCGATACGCTCGTAATTGTGCTGCAGGTCGCCAATTTCTGGCATGCCCGCGGAGGAGCCTATAAAAGCATTCTCATCGGCGACAAGGATGAGCTGTTCCTCAAGAAGAACCAGGACGCCGCCTATGATTTCATGTTGTGCGGCTGTCTTTTCATGGGAGGTCTTTTTTTCCTGGCACTGTATATTTTCGCACGCAACGACAAGACCATCCTTTATTTCGCCCTGTTCTGCATCCTCTACAGCTATCGTATGGTAGGCACGAGCCACTATGCATTGCATGCTCTTTTTTCCGCTACCAACTGGTTCATCACGATCCGTATAGAATACCTCACGCTTTCGCTGGGCATCACCCTGTTCACGGCGTATACCCGGAGCCTTTACCCCGAGGATTCGCATCGGTGGGTCATGCGGGGAATGATAGGATTCTGTCTTTTGTACTCCGCGATGGTCCTTTTCACACCTACGCTGGTCTTCACCCGGGCGCTGGTGGTCTTTCTGGCGGTCATGTTCTTTTGCATCGCCTATGCCGGCTATGTATATATGCGCGCCGCACGCAAACGGCGCAGCGGGTCTGCCTTCGCGCTGGCCAGCGCAGGAGTGATGCTGTTTGTATTCCTCCTCGGTAACCTGCATTATTTCGGTTTCATACCGGATACCAGGATCGTGCTCTTCGTGTGCTATATCTCCTTTTTCTTTCTTCAGTCCCTGGCATTATCACATCGATTCGCTCATTCTTTCAGGCAGGCTACAGAACAGGCTCAGCAGGGTCTCCGGGCAAAATCCGAATTCCTTTCGACGATGTCGCACGAGATCAGGACGCCCCTGAACGCGGTGATCGGAATGGCTCACCTGTTGTTGCATAACAAGCCGAGACATGACCAGGAGGACGACCTTGGCGTTTTGCTTTTCTCAGCCAACAACCTGCTTTCCATCGTCAACAATATCCTCGACTATAACAAGATCGAAGAAGGCAAGATCAATTTCGAGCAGATCCCGATGGATCTTCCCGCCATCGCCGCGAATATCGTAGCCGGATTGAAGAATACGGCCGATGAGAAAGGCATCGGCTTGCGTATCGAGGTCGACAGCCGGCTGAACAAATTGCTTTTCGGCGATCCGACCCGGACGGGCCAGGTGATCAACAATCTTGTCCATAATGCGATCAAATTCACCAGGGCGGGATACGTAAAACTCTCCGTCATCGTAGAATCGATGTCACCTGAGTCCGCGACCGTCACCATTAAGGTAGATGATACGGGTATCGGCATTCCGAAAGATAAACACGATGTGATATTCGACCGGTTTACGCAAGCGGATTCTTCTACCTCACGAAGCTATGGCGGCACGGGTCTGGGATTGGCCATTTCGAAGAAGATCCTGGAATTGCAAGGCGTCGATCTGAAGCTGCAAAGCGAACCGGGAAAGGGCTCCTGTTTTTACTTCACACAGACTTTCCGGGTCGACGGTGAAGAGACACTGGAAGCCAGCAAGACCCTTTCGAGAGAGGGCCAGGGACCGTTGCTGAACAATATTTCCATCCTGCTGGTGGAAGACAATCCGCTGAACGTGCTGGTGGCGCAGACCATGCTAGAGAACAATGGCGCCCGTGTAGAGGTGGCCACCAACGGCGCCGAGGCGCTCGAGAGGCTCGATGCCTCCAGGCATCAACTCGTATTGATGGACCTGCACATGCCCGTAATGGATGGTTATGAAGCCACCATCCTGCTACGCAAACGGGGAGAGACCCTGCCCATCATCGCGCTCACAGCCAGTACCCCCAAAGAAGTGGAAAGCGACGCCTTTGCGGCAGGTCTCGACGACGTCATCGTAAAGCCATTCAGCCCCGATGAACTTTATCGTGTCATCCTGCTGTACGTACATAGCGCGCCCAATAATTAATAGCGGCCGCGGGGCGCCGCGAGACCCTGGGGAAAATCTTCCTCATTTGCATTTGGCATAGTTTTTCCACTTTCCATCCGGATAAAACCTATCTCATGAAATGTCTAGCCGTGATCTGCCTTTCGCTCTTTACCGCCTGTCAATCACCGACCGAGGCTCCAGTGACGCATCCCATCGAAA
>DASYSV010000169.1:0-3171 GCA_036010185.1 Puia sp. | reverse complement strand
GGCACCCCGCCTCCCCCACCTCCCCCACCAAACGCTGAAACTCCATCGCAGCGCGAATCGCAGCCCTGGGAAAAAAAGGCTCCCAGCCGCACAGCCCGGACACTCGAAAAAGCCTAAAACCAGCAAAACCGGCAGTCCGACTGACTAAATTACTTTGCACAAATAAAAAAAAGATTTACCTTTAAACCAGTTTTCATAGGGTACGGATTAAAAACGGGCCAGGGTGTCTACCCAGGCCCAATTTTATTTACTCAAAGGATCGCTTCGAACCGGTAACCCAACCCCGAAAAATGCTCCAATACGGCAGGCAATGCCTCCCGCATTCTTTCAAACGCCTTCTCACTATCATGGAACACGATGATCGAACCCGGTCGCGCATGCCGGATCACATTCCGTCCGCAACGCTGAGGAGAGACCCGCCTGTCGAAGTCCGCACTCAACACTTCCCACATCACTATCTTATAACGGAACGGCGCACCGCGCAATAAAGAGGATTGGAATAAACCGATCTTACCATAGGGAGGACGAAAAAGATCGGAGTCGATCAGCCTCGCGGCATCACGGACATTCTCGAGATACCTGCGATCATTCGTCTTCCATCCGTCGAGATGATCCTGCGTGTGATTGCCCACACGATGTCCCTCCATCAGCACTCTCCGATAGACGTGCGGATATTTTTGTACGTTCTTCCCAATGCAAAAAAAGGTAGCGCGGGCATCGTATTTCTTCAACTCGTCGAGAACGAACGGAGTCGCCACGGGATGCGGCCCGTCGTCAAAACTAAGGTATACCACTTTCCCTCCCACCGCCGGAACCCTCCAGACGAGACCAGGGTATAGCTTCCTCATTAACCACGGCGTCCTGACAAGGTAGAACATGAGGGCAAGATAGCGAATTTCCCCCGCGCCATACTCGTCACGGGCATCACGGCACTCCCCCCTATTTCACAGGCTCATCCTTCGTATACGTATTTACATGGATGACCATCCCCCCGTCTTTGAATATCTTCCCCTTGTCACGCACAAAATCCTCCTGGCTCGCCTCATCTTTCAACAATGGGTCCATATAGCGTTTGACTGGCGGGTCCTTCAACATGACGGGCGCCCCGGAATTGATCGCCTCATCGATGTACCCATGCAGCAGCGGATCCAGTTGCGGATAGAAAAGATCGGTGCCCGCGAAGATATCGGTCCCGATGATCTTGTCACCCGTCAATGCGACAAACCCGACCACATTGCTGTCCGTCTTTGCAAATTTGTCCATGAAATACCGGAAATACTCATCATGCTTCAGCATGTATTTCTTGTCCTGATAACGCGACAGATAAGCGAAGCTCTTATTCTTGAACGCGCCTGCCTGCAGCTGCCGGTCGATCTCACCCCAGATGAGCACCTGGTTCGGTGTAGAATCCACCACCTTCCGGAGATGGTTATTGGCAAAATTCCCATATCCGAATTTTTTTTCCTTCTCGCTCCATCGCCCCTCCTCCACACACATCACAGGCACATACTGATCCTTTTCCGAAGGCCTCAGGATGGTATCGCGAACGATTATCCGATCCTGTCTGCCGCCGCTTACGATCTCTCCCCCCGAAATATAGACGGATTTTTTTGTGTGCGTGTTGAAACGCAGCCAGTGAACATTCTCGAAAGAAGTCGTTCCGCGCTCCGTCACCGTTATCAACCCCTTTTTCAACGCCTCTCCCAACGGAACGAGATCGCCGCCATACCCCGGCAACCCCCCGCCCGCTTTCTTCCGGATGGGAATGATCTTCAGATTCTTGAAAGTCCATGCGCTGTCGTAATCGACGAATACCGTCTCATAGGTGATCTGGGCTGACGCCGTAAACAGAGTGAGCAGCAAGCAGAAGGTCAACGACAATTTCACGAGGTCCCAACGTCGAAACCGAAAATTTATTGTATCGCGCATCCCCCGCCCGCCGATCCCCCGCCACCGGTCTCCACAGGGCTAATGTCTGCGCCGCATAGCGGCGCAAACCTCCTTCCAGTCGGTTTGCCAGTCGTTTCCGTACCTTTGCCCGCATGAGCAAAAGAGTCCGGGTCCGCTTTGCCCCCAGCCCTACAGGCGGCCTCCACCTTGGCGGCGTCCGTACCGTTTTATATAACTATCTCTTCGCCCGCCACCATCACGGAGATTTTATCCTCCGCATCGAAGACACCGACCAGGGCCGCTATGTGGCCGGAGCCGAAGAATATATCATGGACTCCCTGAAATGGGCCGGTCTCGAACCCGATGAAAGCCCCGCCCGTCCCGGCTCCTACGGCCCTTACCGCCAATCCGAGCGCAAGCCGCTCTACGCGCAATATGCCCAGCGCCTCATCGCCGCCGGTCACGCCTACTACGCCTTCGACACACCGGAAGAACTCGAAGCCATGCGCGAAAAACATAAGACTGCCGACAACCCGTCCCCCCAATACAATCACGACCTGCGCAAAAAAATGCGCAATTCGCTTACGCTCGACCCGAAAGAGACCGACCGGCTTTTACAGGAAGGTATTCCTTATGTCGTTCGCATCTTGCTCGAGCCCGACCATGAAGTCAGCTTCACCGATATGGTCCGCGGTCACGTCACCTTCAACACCTCCGGCCTCGATGACAAGGTGCTTCTCAAAGCCGACGGAATGCCCACCTACCACTTGGCCGTCGTCGTAGACGATTTCCTTATGGAGATTTCACATGCGTTCCGTGGTGAAGAATGGCTGCCCAGCGCACCCGTTCACATACTGCTGTGGCGCTGGCTTTTCGGCGAGGACAAAATGCCCGCGTGGGCGCACCTTCCGCTGATCCTCAAACCCGACGGCAATGGCAAACTAAGTAAACGTGACGGCGACCGACTGGGTTTCCCCGTTTTTGCAATGAATTGGACCGACCCGCGAACCGGCGAACCAGCCACCGGCTTCCGCGAAACGGGCTTCCTCCCTGAGGCATTCGTCAACCTGCTGGCCATGCTGGGATGGACAGACGGTACCCCACAAGAAGTCTTCACCCTTGACGAGCTCATCCAACGCTTTTCTATGGACCGCGTCCACAAGGGCGGCGCCAAATTCGATTTTGAAAAAGCCAAATGGTTCAACCACGAATGGATCCGTCGATTGCCCGCCTCTGCCTATAGCGATCAGGTCCTCGAGCTCTTCCATGCAAAAGGCATCG
>DASYSV010000125.1:0-7107 GCA_036010185.1 Puia sp. | reverse complement strand
CAAAAACACGACGCCTCGCATCTGCACTATGACTTCCGCCTGGAAATGGAAGGCGTTTTGAAAAGCTGGGCGATCCCCAAGGGTCCTTCGCTGAATCCGGCGGACAAACGGCTGGCGATGATGGTCGAAGATCACCCTTTCGATTACAAAGACTTCGAGGGCATCATCCCCGAGGGCAACTATGGCGCCGGGACGGTAATGGTGTGGGATGAAGGAACCTATGAACCGCTGGAACCGGCCGGCGCATCGAAGACGGTGCAAAACCGCGCCCTGCTGAAACAGCTGCGCGACGGCTCGCTGAAATTCCGGCTCAACGGTAAAAAGCTGAAGGGCGAATTCGCGCTGGTGCATACGAAAGGAAGGGGCGACAATGCCTGGCTTCTGATCAAACACCGCGACCGCTATGCGACGGACTCTCCCGTAACGGACAAGGATAAATCGGTACTGTCGAAAAAGACCATCGAACAGATAGCGCATAATCCCCGGGCCAAACAATGGCAAAGCAACAAGCAGGCGACAGCGAAGACCACGACCCGCCCGCAACGCAACGCCATTCCGGCCCCGGCCTCCCGGTCGACCAAAGCCATCGCCCGCACCTCGAAGTCTTCACCGGCAACGACCTCCCCGAAAGACAAATTGCTCAACCCGGACGACGATACGCAAACGGTCCGGCTGAACAAACACGAATTATCTTTCACTCATCTCAGCAAGGTCTTCTGGCCAAAAGAGAAATACACGAAACGCGATCTGCTCAATTACTATTATGAGATGGCGTCCTATATCCTGCCCTATATGAAGGACCGCCCGCAATCGCTGAACCGGCATCCCAACGGGATCACCGGTCCCGGTTTCTATCAGAAGAATGTCAGCGGGAAAGTTCCGGAGTGGATCGAGACCTTTCCCTATCGCACAGCCGAAGATGACGAGGATAAGGAATTCCTGGTCTGTACCGACGAGGCGAGCCTGCTATATATCATCTCATTGGGTTGTATCGAGGTGAATCCCTGGAGCAGCCGTGTCGGAAAGCCCGATAACCCCGACTGGTGTATCATCGATCTCGACCCCGACAAAAAAACGCCTTTCGATAAGGTCATCGAGGCGGCACAGGTCACCAAAAAAGTGCTGGATGCCGCGGGTGTCGAATCCTGGTGCAAGACCTCGGGTTCCACCGGATTGCATGTATACTTTCCCCTGGGCGCCAAATACAGCTATGAACATTCCAAGGAATTCGCGCGGCTGGTCGTACAGCTGGTACAGGGTCAGATACCGGACTATACAACTACCGAACGAAGCGTGAAGGCGCGTAAGGGGAAGATGTATCTCGATTTCCTGCAGAACAGGCCGCAGGCGACGATTGCCGCGCCCTATTCGGTGAGACCCAAACCCGGCGCTACCGTCAGCGCGCCGCTGCACTGGGATGAAGTGAAGAAAGGACTGAGGATGCAGGATTTCACCAGCGCGCCCATGCCTGCGAGGGTAAAAGAAATGGGCGACCTTTTCCAGCCGGTGCTGGGACGCGGGATCGATATGCAGAAGACGCTGAAAACGCTGGAGTCGCTGTAGAGGCGCTCCATGCATAGGCTCCGGACCATTCGCCCGCGGCTCCGGCCATCGCGCCCCCCCGGCATGAACCCATCCGCGCAAGAGCCGTCCCTAGATGATCGCGTCTACGAACTTCTGGCTTTTGAAAAGGAAAGGCAGGCAGGCGCCGCTGATACCCAGGACGACTACGACCCCGCCCAAAAGACCCTTGAAGCTGGAATTGTCCTTGACATCGTCAAAACGGTGGATACCGGAGATCTTCCAGGCCAGGAAGGCCGTCAGCGCCAGGAAAAAGATGAAGAAGACGATGTCTCCCTGTTTGAGGTTCCGGTGGAAGGCATAAAAAACGATACCGACGATGGTCATCGTCAGATTCACGACAAAGATCAGCGAAGAGACGTTAATGAATGAACTCGGTATGTAACCGGTGTAGTTCCGGTAGCCGATGTTATAGGCCAGGCAAATGAGGGTGTCGATGATACCGACGAACAGCCCTGTCATCATCGCTTTGTGAAAGAGGTGATAGTTTTCCTTACTCATATTTTTCGTGATTTATGTTTCTCAATAATTTTCTTCCGCGTGCCAGCATGCGCCGGGTGCGGGCGGGCGACTCATAATGCCGCTCGTTCTCGCGGTGATCGCTGTAGAACTTCAGGAGACCGTGTGCCGTGATCATCCCGATCACCTTGTCCCCGTCTTTGTCGTCCCTGACGGCGAGGCTACCGGTGTTATGCCGGCCCATCATTTCAGCGGCCAGACCGGCATCTTCGGAGGCATGGATATATTCCACGGGCGTCTGATCGCTCTCCAGTGGTTCTACTAGCTGTCTGACGGATGCGCCCTGAAGGATGTCGGGCTCATAGGCATCCGGTGTCTTGACGCCGCGACGCTGTATCTTTTCGGTCATGATGCTACCATTCATCAGGAAGAAACTGACGAAATATGCCGCTACGCACCCGCCGAGCAACGGTAACAGGCCATGGATCTGGCCCGTCGTCTCGAGTGCGAAGACGATGGAGGTCAGCCAGGCGCGGGAGGCTCCTGCAAACATCGCTGCCATACCGATAAGCGCAGCGGTAGCGATATTGATCCCGCTGTGCGGGAAATAGTGCAGAATGGCTGCACCGAGCAGACAGCCGAGCGCGCCGCCGATGGTGAACAGGGGCGCCAGCGTACCGCCCGATGTACCGCTGCCCAGGCTGATCGACCAGGACAGGTATTTCAGAAAGCATAACGATCCTACGATGGCGAGGGGCGCGACTCCGGTGAGCAGCAGCTGGATATTGTCATAGCCGACACCCATAGTATGCGGAGCGAAATAGCCGATGACGCCTATGGCGACGGCGCCGATGGCCGGCCACCACATCCAATGGACGGGTAGTTTCTCGAACATGTCCTCGATCCAATAGACGCTCCGGCTTACCATAGCGGCGATCACGCCGACAAAGGCGCCCAATCCCACATAGATCAGGAGCGCATCCGTATTGGGGCTGGGGATGTCAGGCATCAGGAAGACCGGACGGGTGCTGAACAACAGATAATGCATACCCGCGCCGGTGACACAGGCCAGCGCGACGGGGATTACCGAACGCGGTGAGAATTCGAAAAGGAGAAGCTCAACTGCCAGCAGGACTGCCGCCAGAGGACTGCCGAAAATGGCTGCCATACCGGCGCAGGCGCCGGCCGCCAGAACGATCTTACGTTCGGAGGAGGAGATATGTATCCACTGACCCGTCACCGAACCGAAAGCGGCGCCGGTAGCGATGATCGGACCTTCGGCGCCGAACGGACCGCCCGTCCCGATGGAAAGGGCCGCCGATAAAGGTTTGAGAAAGGTTATCGCCGGCGGGATGCGGCTTTCTTCCAGAATGATTTTTTCCATAGCTTCGGGGATACCATGCCCCCCGATGGCCCTTGATCCAAAACGGGCCATAATCCCTACCGCGATGGCGCCGATGATCGGAATGGCGATGACTGCAAGCCCCAGCTGATTACCCGCAGGGGAGGTGGCCTCGAAAGAAAATCGGCCGTAAAAAGAAACGTTCGTAATGAAGTCGATGAGGTAAACGAGCCCTTTGGCGACTACCCCGATAATAATGGCATTACAAACGACCTGGATGCTGAGATAAAAAACCCGTTTGTTCACCGGCCGGGTCCGTTTCGATACTCCATGCTCATCAAGATTGCCCAGCGATGTCGAGAGAGGGATGGTGCTACTAGCTTTCGTTCTCATATTTTTTCGAAATGCAAAGATATTGTATAAACCATGTTTTTTCACGAAAATTGCGCTAAATTTTAATTAATTATATTGCTCAAACCATATTATGCCTGACATTCCTTGTAAGCTGGATCACTGCTTTTTATGCCGCCACTGCATGCCGGAATGGAAGGATGTGACCGCGCTGCACCGGAAAACCCTTAATTTCCGGAAAGGGAAGTCCCTTTTCGGACAGGGCGAGCCGGTAAAAGGCATCTTTTTCATCTATTCCGGGGCGGTCAAGATCCATGCGCCCTGGGGCGACGGCCGTGAAATGATCATCCGTTGGGCAAAGGCCGGGGATATCGCCGGTCTTCGCGGTCTGGGCGGCAATGCGGTATTTCCCATCTCCGCCACCGCACTGGAGGACACCACCGCCTGTTTCATCCCCAATGAATTCCTCGAGCTCAGTCTCAAAGCAAACCCTTCTCTGACCTATACGCTGATGCATTTCTATGCGACGGAGCTGCAGGCGGCGGAGAAGCGGATGCGGGATCTCACCCATATGGAGGTCAAAGGAAGGATCGCGGGCGCGCTGCTGGACATTGCAGCTATCTTCGGAACGAATCCTGAAGGTTTCCTGGGGGTGACCCTCACCCGGCAGGACATTGCCGCCTATGCGGGGACCACCTATGAGACTGCCTTTAAGTTCTTTACAGAGTTGACGGCCGCCGAGGTCATTTCGACTTCGGGAAAAGACATCCGGATCAATCAACCTGAACGGTTGACCCGTCTGGCCGGACGATAGCTCCCTCACGACACATGCGCCCGCAGGAAAAAATCATCCCCCAGCCGGCGCACCGCGCTTTCCCTTTCCCTGCATTCCCTAACCATTTCCAGGCCACCATCCCGATCGGTACCTGCCCATGACGTCACCACCATCACCGTATCATGCCATTTCCCGATGGCGTCCTGGAGATCGTTAAGATATTTCGCATCCAAAGCGAGCCCTTCGACCAACCCGGATGGCAGCACCTTCAGCACATATAACAATTCCTTTATTTTTTTTCGCGCCTTGTGGAGCCGGTCGCCCGACGCCGTCAGAAGCACCCCGATATCTACCAGCTGTTCCGCATACCAGTTCCGTATGCAAGCCGCAGGGATAGCGTGCACATCGTGCAACAGCCTGCGGCCCGCTTTTTTCCCTTTTTTGCGATATTCTCCGATGTTGTCGATGAAAACCGTGGTTTCGGTTTGTTGCAGCAGTTGTTTTTGCTGTCTGAACTCCTGGGGAACGGAATGAAAATGATCCAGCTCACCGAGCAGGTTACCGAGATCGCGAACAGCGCCGGCCTGACGGAACATCTTTTTCAGCAGGCGGAAATCCTTTGCCGCCGCCCGCCCGGAACAGGCCTTCGAAAGACGGGTGAAAGCCTTGATCTTTTTGACGGCGACGCGGAGATCGTGCAGCGCCTCTTCTTTCCGGTCGCGGCCGAAGAGCTGCAGCTGGTCCTGCCATTCCCTGCCTTTTTTGGCAAGGTACTTCCGTTGTTTCTTTCCTTTAAGCATGGGGAGATTTTTGCTCAACTCCTCACGATCCCGGCATTCTTTCCGTCGACCCTCGAATCTTCGATCCCGATATTTTCGAAATAATGTTTAAAATTACGGATATCTTCCTCTACCCTGCTGCGGAAAGCCGGGGTAAGCAGACGGGACAATTTCTCGCCCAACGCCCCCGACGGAGCCCGATATGAAAGAAGGACGTCGATACGCGTGGCATCGCCCGGCGTGTCCGAAAAATTGATCTTTCCCGTACTCTCGATAGGCGCACCCGGCACGCTATGCCAGGATAGCTCCGCATCCTTTTCTTCCTTGACGACCCTCGCATCCCACCGGATCTCATCCATGCCGGGCATATTAAGCCGCCAAACCGATCTGTTGCCATCAAGCTCGTCCACATTTTCGAGGTGCCGCATGAACAATGGCCAGTTTTCCAGTCTTCGCCAAAAGGCATAGACATCCGCACGCGGTTTGTTCACGACGACGCTCGTCCGGATATTGATGTTCGAACCATCGGCACGAGGCCTTGCCTTTAAGGCCTGAGAAACAGGGCAGTGCCCCGAAACGGCGCGGTAAAGTAAATATCCGCCGCCCAACATGAGCAGGGAATCGATCCTATGTCTTTTAGCTACAAAATAGAGTAAAAGTGAACCTGCGAATGCCGATACTGCACGCTGATCGTCACTGATATCGGCCGGTCGCCCGGAAGAGGTATTGAGGCGCATAGTCTTTCTTCCATACGCTGCAAATAATATGCTAATACGACGGCCGTCTGCGCGCCCTGGCCCCCGAAGCCGAAGATTTTTGCGATCAGGTACGGAAATTGTAATTTGGAAAGCCGATATCCATGGCCTCTACCTGTCGCAAATGAGTAAACGAACCCAACTATTCATGGAACATCAAGATGAACTCAGCGTTGCCCTGCTGCAAATGCAGGACAACCTGCGGAAAGTTGCGGATGAACATGCCGAGAGTCTCTGGCTGCAGTCCGCTATGAACATACTGAACGCAAAGCTCCGGGGATACAGGAGCCTGTCCGACCTATCCAAAAACGTCCTGGATACACTGGCCTCTTTCTGCGAGGCGCAGATAGGCGCCTTCTATGTGCTCGAGGAGGACGCATTCCAGGTTCAATATCGTTTTGGGGCGACCGGGCCCCTGCCGCCGCCTTTTCGGGTAGGGGAAGGACTTGCCGGTCAGGCGGCCGCGGACCGACAACTCAAGGTGGTCCACCCGGTCCCGGATAATTATTTCCAGATAGAATCGGCGATCGGCCGCCACAGCCCTGCTGCTATCGTTCTCGTACCCACGCTGTTCGATGAGAAAGTCGTCGCGGTGATAGAGCTTGGAAAATTCGGGGAGTGCAGCCCTCTCCATCTGCGGCTGCTCGAACAGATATCCGAACCGGTGGCCATCGCCGTCAATGCGCTTCTTGCCAAAAAAGATCTCGAGGGGCTGGTGCGTCAACTCAACGGAAAGGAAAAAGAGCTGAACGGCCGTATCACGGCCATCAACAGAAGCAATGCGGCGGTAGAATTCGATCTCAACGGCATCATCCTGAGCATCAATCAGCAATACCTCGATATGACGGGGTACAGCGAGGAAGAGGTGCTAGGCAGGCACCATAGCATTTTCGTCGAAAAAGGGGTTGAAGATACAAAGGAGTATCGCGATTTCTGGAAGCGGCTGAAAAAGGGAGAATTTATACAGGGCGTGTTCAAACGCGCCACAAAGAGCGGGGAGCCGATCTGGCTGCAGGGGAATTACAATCCGCTGATAGACGCCTCGGGAAAACCGGACAGGGTGCT